>JBNMOV010000001.1:0-53329 GCA_051275765.1 Maribacter sp.
TTGGTCAAGTAATCAAGGCTATCCTACGAAAGCTCATCGAAATGCGATTCGTTTGCATGGTGCAACGAAGTATCATAGGAGGACTTTTAGATTGTTGCCAGATGTGGAACAGGGGGAATTATTTAAGGGAATAGACGCTAAAAATCCACATTAAGGAGTAGTTGATGATAGCTAAAGTGCTTCAAATTTATTAATCAGATAACGCCATGATTAACTAAGGGATTTATCCAAAAAAGAATATTTATCAAAGTACTTATTCTAAGCATGACACTATCATTAAGTAAAATCATATAGAGATAAAATTTTGCTTATCTAGCCAAACAAATCTTTATAGGCATTGTAAACTCAACTCTAACAGGTTTTCCATCCTGCCTCCCTGGTATCCATTTTGGCATTAATTTAATCACTCTTAACCCTTCTTCTCCAAGTCCTCCTCTGGGATCTCTTAAAATCACTTTTCCCAAATCTTCATCAAAAGATATAGAACCATCTTTTTCTATAATAAATCGAATGACTATTGTCCCTTCTATTCCTTTTTCTTTCGCTAATGAAGGATACTTAATATTTTTCATTATAAATGAAACGATTTTTCCGTCAGAGCATTTTTTTCTTTGATCTTTATCTTCAAAATCTTCACAGCCTGGAAATCTAGGCATAGATTCGACCATTTTAAAAATCTTATCATCGGATGAAGAAGGTGTAGGTGGTGCTTTTTCTAATTTATGATCTTTCAATTTGAATTTCACTGGCATTGTAAACTGCATACTAACGGGCTTACCATCCATCATCGCTGGATTCCATTTTGGCATTAATTTGACGACTCTTATTGCTTCTTCTCCACAACCTCCACCAGGATCTCGTAGAATAACTTTTTTTAAATCTTCATCAAAAGATAGAGAGCCATCTTTTTTGATTGTAAATCGAATGATTGCTGTTCCTTCTATTCCTTTGTCTCTAGCTTCTTTTGGATATTCAAGCTGATTATAAATAAAAGCAACTACCTTTTCAGTGGAGCATTTTCTTTGCCTGTCTTTATTCTCCATGTTTTCACATCCAGAAAAATAAGGTTGGCGTTCTGGATTAGTAAAAATGATATCTCCTCCACAACTTACAGGAGGTGGTTTTAGTACTGGAGGCGGCAAACTATCTTTAACAAAAAGAGCAGCTACATTATTATTCCTTACTAATTCAACAGAAGTTTGAATTTCAGTATCACGAGCATTACAACTAAACAGTAAAAGAGAAAGAAAAAAGTACAATATCTTCATAGCAGCCATTTTTCAAGATAGATGCTAAAAAAGGAAAAATGGTTGTACTAAGAAGAAACAGAATCATCCACTTTTTCCATATCATAACCAAAGTCCTTAAAAGCAAAAGCCCAGTGCTTATTTACGATATCAATGACTTCATCATCATTCCTCAATTTATTTTTCTTGTAGCTTTTTATGCTCGATAAATATTCTTTGTAAGTAGGTTCCATTTTGGAATAATCGCCTAAATTTAATTTTTCATAAATCTCCTTCAAGCCTTTTTCTTTATCCTTCACAAAATCCTCGAATTTTACTTCTAATAGATTTCCTTTTGGAATCAAATGTTTGTGTGTATTGTAGGAATCATAGACATCCTTATATATTTCTAGAATGTTATTATCTACATCTACTTCTACTTCATCATGGAATTGAAAAAAATTCAAGACATCTCTATACAATTTATAAGTAGAAGCATAAACTTGATAAGGATTACGATAAATATGGATGAATTTTGCATTAGGAAATTGCTCTATCAAATAAGGAATTCGAGCAGTATTAGGTGGATTTTTTAATAATAATCTTTTTCCTCCAAAATTGAAGGTGGATGTTTTCAACATTTGGATATATCCATCACTCCATAGTTTTTTATAATTCGGATCGTCCAATCTTCCATATTGTTTCCAGATTTCTATCTGATTTTTTGGAGCGACCCACATATTATAAAGGGAGTGTCCACTTTGGCACAATAATATCAATTCTTCTTCCTGCGGGGAATCAATACTGATCGCCATATTATCCATAGGACGTTTGGAAGGCATAATGTTTTTAGCTATCCAAGCAAAGAAATTATTGGTCAAAAAAGAGTGAGGAAAAAGTCCTTGAAGATAAGTAGTGTAGCCAAATTGTTTGTCTTTGCTCAATAAATTATGAAGCAGTGTAGTTCCTCCTCTCCAATGTCCTATAATAAAAACAGGAGACTCGTGAATTTGTGTATTTTCTATCTTTTTGCCTACTCTAAATCGTTCCCACATTCTAAAGGGAATACCAACAAAAATAACTAATGTCCCTAGAAGAGCTCTAGAAAAATACTTCCACTCAAAGGAATAACGGCTGATATAACTCCACCAATCCTTTGTTCTACAGCCAATCATGGAATTAACTCCATTCTTGTTTTTATTCTTTCTTTTAAATCCTCCCGACATAGTTCGATTTAGTTGTGCGAATCAAAGGTAATGAATGGCGAACAAATAAATACTTACAAAAGGTCAATAAGTCATTTTGAATATAAGTATTAACGCTATCAGCGATTTGTCTTCAGTAGTGTTCCTTATCTGAAAACATTAATCTCTCGACATCTAACTATCTTTTTAATCCATTGATTAACAGCGTTTATAGAATAAATAAAAATAAAACACGTCACTCTTTGTAACATTGTTGCAGTTTGATTCGTCGACCTATCGAATATGCAAATGAAAGACTTCACACATACCGTCAACACTTTGAAAGATAGCCTGTATCGGTTTTCTCTGCGTATAGTAGGGCGAACTGATGAGGCGGAGGATGTAGTCCAAGAGGTTTTTATTAAGTGTTGGGAAAGGCGAAAAGATTTTGATGCAGTGAGGAATATGGATGCAATGATGATGAGGATGGTCAAGAATTTATCTATAGATAAGTTGAGATCGAAACATCATGGACTAGAAGATATGGCTCATCTGCCAGAGCATAATTCACAAAGTCCTTCTCCTGCTTCTCAGACGGAAGTGAAAGATGCAGTGGATAGAGTGGGGTTATTAATACAACAATTGCCTTTAAAACAACAGATGGTTTTTCAATTGAGAGAAATCGAAGGGAAAACCTATAAGGAAATTGAAGCGATTTTGGAAATACCAGAGAGCCAAGTAAAAGTGAATTTATTTCGAGCACGTAATTATATAAAGACAGGATTGATAAAAGCAGATGCTTATGGATTATAATACTATACAAATATTATTAAAAAAATATTGGACAGGAGAAACTTCTTTAAAGGAGGAAAATATATTATTTAATTATTTTAATCAAGAATTAATTGATAAAAGATTAATCCAGCATCAACCTATTTTTAAATACATAAAAAAAGAAAAAAAGAAGGAATTAAGCACAGTTTTAAATAGTGAATTAATTCAAAAAAATAATACTAAAATAATTCCAATTAGAAGATGGAAAAAATGGACTGCAGCTGCTAGTATTATTTTAATGTCTGGTTTATTTATTTGGAATTATAATGCACCAAATAATGATAAAAAATTCGCATCAGTAAAAGAAATACAAGATCCAGAATTGGCTTATCAAATAACGAAAGAAGCTTTAATGCTCGTTTCCAGTAAATTAAATAAAGGAGCTAAAGAAGCAGCAGGAAGAGTTCGTAAAGTCAAAGAAATCAACAGGTACGTAAAGACAAAAAAATAGAATTACTGTACAGTTTTATATTTAAACAATAACCGTACGAAACGGTCTGACGAGTGAATTGCAAGCAAATAAATAAAGATTAATCTCTTATTTATCTAATATTAGTGACTCGTCTGACCGCTTCGTAATAAGCAACTTAGATTATTTTATTATTGAACATTTTAAATCCAATTATAATGAAGCAGTTATTATTTCTAGGACTGATGATGATTTTCACAGTCATGAGTTTTGCACAGGACGATGCCATTTCCAAGTATTTTGAAAAGTATATGGATGATGAAGATTTCTCTGTAGTCTATATTAGTGGCAAGATGTTTAGCATGTTTGCTGATGTGGATGATGATGATGATGAAGCTAAGGAAGCCATGAAAGGTATCAAAGGACTTCGTATTTTATCTACTGAAAAAAAGGGCAATGCCTTATACAATGAAGCCATTAAAAAATTCAATGTAAGCGAATACGAAGAATTAATGAAAATAAGGGACGGTAAAGAAAATGTCAATTTCTACATCAAGGAAGAAGGCGATGTCGTCAAGGAGTTATTACTAATTGTTGGAGGAGAAGCTGCTGATTTTGTGATGCTTAGTTTCGTAGGAGAGATTAATCTCAAACAAATATCTGAATTATCTGATTCTATGGATATAGATGGTTTGGAACACTTGGATAAAGTGAATGATTAATTCCAGAAAGACATTTTAATTTCCGAGTATTAAATACCAATAAAATGAAGAATATAATTATCGTGGCATTTATTGCCATATTACCAGTTCTTGCTTTTGGACAAAATAAAAGCATCGAAAATTTTTATAATAAATATAAATCTCAAGAAAATGTCACTGATATTAATTTACAGGGATGGGTATTGGAATTAGCTGCTTCGTTTTCTGATGATGAATCTGAAAAAGTATTAGAAAAAATATCTAAATTAAGAGTCCTCGTTATCGAAGAAGGAAATTTAGTGAATGGTAGTGAATACAATCAACTTGTAAAAGAGATTAAAAACGATTCCTTCGAAGAATTAATGCAGTTCAAAGAAGGAAACGAAAAGGTAGATATCTTGCTGAAAGAAAAAGGGGATAAAATCACTAATCTCCTTTTAATCGCAAGAGGGAATGATGGTTTTATCATGTTAAGTCTAGAGGGTGATTTGGATTGGAAGGATTTAAAATCATTAAAAATAGATGTGGAAGGAGCGGAGCATTTGAAAAAATTACCAGATGATATGCCTAGGGCTTGATTAGATATTAGACCGCTTCGCTTTTAGACACTAAATTTTAAAAAGGATAGAGAACAAAGCTCTCTATCCTTTTTTCTTTTTCTAGTCTAACATCTAAAAGCGAAGCGGTCTAATATCTAATATCTCTTTTTAATCCTGCAACTTCTCTCCATAAGCCAAATCACCAGCATCTCCTAGTCCTGGCACGATATACGATTTCGCAGTCAGTTCATCATCCAATGCTCCTAGCCAGATATTCGCCTTAGGAAAATATCGTCTTAAATGATCTATGCCTGGAGCAGCAGCGATAGCCGCCACTACATGAATCGCTTTAGGCTTTCCATATTGCAGCAGTTCCCTTATCGTGGTCACTATAGAAGCTCCTGTAGCAATCATTGGATCTGCCAGAATCAATATAGTACCATCCAAATTAGGACAAGAAACATACTCTAGCTTGATTTCAAATGAACCATCCTTATGGTGTCTTCTATAAGCAGAAACAAAAGCATTATCCGCATCATCAAAGACATTCAAGACTCCTTGGTGCATTGGTAAACCTGCTCTAAGGATTGTTCCTATGATTATCTTTTCTTTAGGAACATTAGAAACCGCAGTTCCTAAAGGTGTTTCTACCTCTACTTCTTCATAATCAAAAGTCTTACTGATTTCATACGCCAATATTTCACCAATACGTTCCAGATTTCGCCTAAAACGCATTCGATCTCCTTGGATTTCTGTGCTTCTTAATTCAGCTATGAATTTATTAGCTATCGTATCCCGTTCGTTTAAATTGAATATCATGGCTTTCCGTTTTTATTCTAATTATCGCAGGTAAAACTTCCTATTTGTAAACTACTTTCAAGATAAGAAAACTTTGTGAATAAACATATTAAAAAACGCTCTCACAAATTTCTTTGATCGTCGCAGCATCACCCATTGTATAGTAATGAAGGCAAGGAGCACCCTTAGCTTTCAGTTCTTTAGATTGTTGAATACACCATTCTATTCCTATCTGTCTGAATGCCGCTTTATCATCTTTATATTTATCAAATTCCTTGATAAGTGGCAAAGGTAAATTGACATAAAATAATCTAGGCAATGATTTTAACTGCCCTACTTTTGTGATTGGCTTTAGTCCTGGCACAATTGGCATATTCACGCCTATCGCTCTACATTTATCCAAGAAATTAAAATACCTTTCATTATCAAAAAACATCTGTGTAACAATATAGTCCGCTCCTGCTTCAATCTTATCCTTCAAAAATTCCAAATCTAAATCAAAATTAGGACATTCAAAATGTTTCTCTGGATAACCTGCCACACCTATACAAAAATCAGTTTTAGAACCATCTACAATATAATCGTCCAAATACTGTCCATCATTCATGCTATCGATTTGCTTCACCAGATCTATAGCATATTCGTGTCCACCTTTTTGAGGAATAAATCGTCCATCAAATTTTCTCGCATCACCACGCAAAGCGAGAACATTCTGAATACCTAGAAAATTCAAATCTATCAGTGCATTTTCTGTATCCTCCTTCGTAAAACCACCGCAAATTAAATGAGGCACAGCATCTATACCATACCGGTGCATGATCGAAGCACAAATTCCCACCGTTCCAGGTCGTTTACGAATAGCTGTTTTTTCATAATAACCACTTGGACGCTGCTTATAAATGTACTCTTCTCTATGATAAGTCACATCTACAAAAGGGGGCTTGAATTCCATTAAAGGATCCAACGTATCAAAAATAGCTTTCATGCTTCCACCCTTCAATGGTGGCAATACCTCAAAGGAAATATGTGTTTTTCCTTTTTCCTTAAAATACTCTGTTACTTTCATGTATTGATTTTTAGATAGCAGATTTTAATCATCCAGCAATATCCATACGAACACTAAATTTTAAAGCATATTTAAACATGCTCTATTCTTTCAATTACATTATTAATTGCTTAGCTATTAAAAAACAAAAAGCTCTTCCGGATAAACCGGAAGAGCTTTTTTATATAATGAATTTATTATAAAAGTCAGGACCCGGCTTATCTACTCACGTTTTAATGTGATGGGAAGTAGCACCTTCTCAGATCTAGGATCTGATGGGTTGCTAAGGTTTCAAAGGGCCAAATCCCTCCACCTTTCTTAATAAGCAAAAACAATACTCGCAATGAACTATAGTCGCAAATGTAAGGTACTTTTTTTCATACTTGCAACTATATCCTAATTTTTATTTAGAAAAGTATTCTAGTATACCTATTACATTTTATTCTAAAGTACTTTACAGTGTATTTAGAATAAACACTTTTTTAATGAAGTTGTTTAAAAACTACTTGTTTCGCTGCAAAACCGTATTGCGAAATAATATTTCGTTCCAAAAATATTCATTTAGCTATGGCTAAACTCCGCTTTTTGGGCCTCATCTTCTTTTGCGATACAATTTTTCGCTACAAACAGCAATTTTTAAATAACTTCAATGAAATAGATCTTAGTTTTAGGTACTTTATATATATATATTATCAATTCACAATACGCAGCCATGTCTTTAAAAAATAAGTTCAGAAATTTTTTCCTTTGGTCTTTTGGTATATTCTTCTTATTGATTCTCATCGTATTATTTGGTTCTTCTTTCTTTGCAGACAGGATAGGTAACGCTGTTATTTCAGAACTGAACGAGAATCTGAAACATGGAATAGAGGTTAAGGATTACGACCTTACACTCGTTAAATATTTTCCTAATGCAGCAGTCACTTTGCACCACGTAAAAGTGCCTGATGATCTCAATAAAAATACTTTACTCGAAGCAGAAGAATTAGCATTTAGATTCAAATTATTTAGTTTGCTTGGTTCTAAAATTAAAATTAGCTCTGTTGTAGTGAATAATGGGGCATTCTTTGTTAATATGGATAGAAACGGAGAAGGCAACTATGATATTTTTAAAGAAACAAAAGGAGATGCGAGTGATGAAGGCAGTGATCTGAGTATCAAATTAGAGGAAGCGAAGATGGTAGATGTCGAATTAATCTATGCAGATAGACAGAGTAATCAAGACGTAGTTTTGAATATCAAGGAGGCGAATATGGCAGGAGAATTTTCTGGAGAACGCTTCGCATTGAAGAGTGATGCTGTTTTTGAAAGTAAGTTTTTTGAAACAGTAGATGGAAGGTATTTTTCTGGTAAGAATATTTCTTATCGAGCAGATGTGGATGTCGATTTAAAAAATGAACATTACCAATTTAGGGACTTTTTACTAACGATAGAAGAAAATAAATTTAGCATTGGAGGCGAAGTCAAGAAGGAGGTAGATGAATATTTATATGATTTGACTTTCGATGGTAAGGATTGTACGCTACAATCATTATTGGGATTATTACCTGAAGGATATGTTGAGGATTTGGTTGGTTTACAGAGTAAGGGCGATTTGACTTTTGAAGGAACTGTCAAAGGTAAATCAGGAAAACAGCAGCCTGTTATTGATATAAAACTAGGTCTGAAAGATGGTAAAATTAGTGGTCCACAGCTCAATTCTCCCTTCAAGGATCTAACTTTTACAGCGACTTATACCAATGGAAAAGCACGTTCAAATCAGTCTTCCATTTTAGAAATACAGGATTTTAAAGGATATATCCAACGAGAAATGATCGAGTTGAAACTCAAGGTTACTAATCTCGACGATCCTTTTGTGGATGCTTATTTCAATGGTTCGATTCCTTTAAATGCTGTCTATAAATTTGCCAATTCTGATTTGATTACAGATGCTAAAGGCGATTTGGAAGTAGATGGATTAGAAGTTCATGGACGATATGAAGAAATGATGAATCCTAATTTGATGTATAAAGTGCAGTCTGATGGGAGAATAGATTTTGATGATGCGATGATAAAGATCAAAAATGAAAAGATTACAGTAGATAGAGGTTCTCTTATTCTCAAAGGAAATGACTTGACATTAGAGGATTTTGAAATAGAAGGAGTAGGTAGCGAAATCAAGTTGAGCGGTTCTTTTAGAAATTTAATTCCTGTGTTATTATCTGATTCTATTAATTCAAAAGAGGCTAAATTAATTTTCGATTCCAAATTGATAGCAGAATCTTTAGACCTCGAGCGATGGCTGAATCTATCTGCTGTTCCTGAAAAAGAAACTATAGAAGAAGAGGTTTATGACTCATTGAAAGCAGAACAATTTGCTAATAGAGAGGCGATTACCAATTTTTTGGATGGTACATTCGAGTGTAACATTGAAGAATTTAGCTATGGAAAAATAAAAGGTGAGAATTTTAATGGAAAACTAACATTCAAAGATGGTCAGCTTATTGTGGATGGAGGGGTTTCAGCTATGGGAGGCGGTTTTGATTTGGATGGGATTATCTACATGACTCAAACACCACAGCTGAAAGCAAAACTGGTTTGTAATGGAATAGATGCCTATGAATTTTTCAGACAAACGGATGATTTTGGTCAAGATGTTTTGACCTCTAAAAATATCAAGGGCGATATTGATGCTAAAATTGCTATCAATGCTTTCTGGGATAAGGAAGGAGAAATGGAAATGGATAAGCTCCATGTGATCACAGATGCTCGTATTCAGAATGGAGAGTTGGTCAAATTTGAAATACTAGAGGATTTTTCCAAATTCGTAAAGCTAAAGAATTTGCAACATATTCATTTTACGGATACCAGAAACTGGTTTGAGATAAAAGACGAAGTACTTAATATTCCAGTTATGCTCATCCAAAGTAATGCCCTCAATCTGACCATAAGTGGAAAGCACAGCTTCGATCAAAACATAGATTATAATGTGAAGGTAAATGCAGGACAGGTCGTGATGAAGAAATTATTCAAGCGTGCAGGCTCTAAGCCTATCAAGGCTAAAAATGGTTTATTCAATCTCTATTACAAAATAAAAGGAGATCTAGAAAACTATGAAATGGATAGTGCTAAGAGGATGATAAAAAGAGAATTTGAAGCAAGTGAAATCAAAAAGCAACGATTAAAGAATCAACTCATCAAAGAATTTGGTACAATAGATGAAGTAACTGAAATCGTAGAATTAGACGACGAGGAATGAAGTAATTAAAAGAGGATGGAGTGGTAAGAAGTAATAATTCATTACCCTACCCACATATATCCACCTTCGCTTGTTTTAGGAGATTTTTTAAAATCATACTTACTAAGCTCGATCCTTTTTTTGATAGACGCGGCATTTAGTCCAATAGTCCTTTTTTTAATACTTTGCATCTTAATCTTGGTTTTTAGTAGTTTGCAAATACTTAGTGGTTTTATGGATGTTTTAAATCCAAAATCGTCAAAATATTTTTCATTTAGGAGGGGGAGTAAAAGAAATAATCATTAGGTATCTTTATATTTTCAAAAACCTTACCAAAAAAGAAAACTGGCTGAATTTCGCAAGAAAATTCAGCCAGTTTTCAATTATTTAACACATGGTAACTATATGTAATTAGTTACCGAATCTGCCATACATACTCTTTAATTGGTCGTTAGTTTCAGCCTTTTTGATTTCTTCTATCATCTGCTTCAATTTCATTGCACTATCCGTATCCTTAGCATTTTTTAGTTCTTTGAACAACAAATCAGTAGCATTCATAGCGGCTAATCTTCTCCAAGGATCTTGGCTCATATTAGTAGCTATAGCTTTCATTGAAGTAGCGGACTTCATCATTGTACCTACACCACCAGCAGAAGATAATGTAGCATAACTCGTAAAGAAGTTAACTGCTCCGTAGCCTGTCATTTTATCGAAATTCTTTTCGAAGAAAGCCAATTTAGCCATGTCGCTACTCTCCTCATAAATTTTTCCTACAGCAGCAATGATACTTCCACTGTTTTCATTTTCCAACTTGCCAGCATACACTACAGCAGATTCTTTATCCAATTGTGTCAAAGCTTCTAATCCAGCAGAAACCACAGTGTAAGAACGCTCCTTATCCACAGCATTTTTGGCAATGCTTGTATATTTTGTATCGCCAGTAGTTCCTAGTAAAATTAATGCAGCAGCTTTCACTTGAGAGCGATCGTCACTCTTTGCCATTTCAACTACTATAGACATTTTATCAGCATTATCTAGAGGCTTAACCATGCTCAATGCCACGTTTCTGATAGACCAAAATTTATCCTTCAGTGCATCTTTTTTTACTTTTTTTCCAGCAGCACTTGTAGCAGTACTCAATGCTTCCAGTGCACTATATCTATCATAAAAAAGTGGTGCATTATAAAATTGGAATATATAATCTTCTTCAGTTCTATTCTCATATTTATTTGCTAATAAATAATGATCCGCATCAGCAATGATAAGTTTAGGTTCAGTAGCAGACTTGAATCTAAATACTTGCTCACGCTTATCCATCGTGATCATTTTTCTCACAGGGGCTTTTCCATTCTCTGTATAAATATCTACAGCCATAGGCAATACGAATATTGCTGGATTTTCCTTAGGATTTTGTACTTGAGAAATCGCTACCATTGCCTCTTTATTCGTAGCATCATATCCATATTCGATTTCTAATGAAGGATGTCCCTCATTGAAATACCATTGGTTAAAGAACCAATTTAAATCCTGTCCGCTTACAGATTCCATTGCTAAACGAAGATTATGAGCTTCTACGGATTGTAACTTATTATCTGTCAAATATTTTTGCAATGCAGCTCTGAAAGCATCATCTCCTATCGTCTTGCGAAGCATATGCAGAATAGCACCACCTTTATTATAACTATGTGCATCGAACATTTCTTCCTTATCCTCATATCCAAAATGAATCAATGGATGTGTACCAGTCTGTGAAGAAGAAGCCATATAACCAGATTGTTCGCCCATCAAATGATAATCAGCAGCATCTTCCCCATACTGGTGTTCTAGCCATAAGTATTCGCTGTAATTAGCAAAGCCTTCGTTCATTGATAGATTCGCCCAACTTTCGCAGGTTACATAATCTCCAAACCAGTGGTGCATCATTTCATGTGCTACGATTCGATCATTATGATTATCAATCAATTCACGAGTAGTATTCTGTACGAAATCGCCAAAAATAACTGCTGTAGTATTTTCCATTGCTCCAGACACATAGTCTTTTGCTATGACTTGAGAGTATTTTTGCCAAGGATATTCCACACCTAAATAGTCAGAAAAGAACGTCAACATTTCTGGTGTATTAGCAAAAATAGCTTTAGCATCTTTTTCATATTCTGGCTCTACTATGTATTGCAATAATTTACCTCTCCATTCTTCCTCTACTACAGCAAACTCTCCTATCATCAACATCGCCAAATAAGGTGCATGAGGCATATCCATTACCCAATGATCTGTACGTGTACCATCTGAATTTTTCTTAGATGATTTCAATAACCCATTAGAAAGTGTTACAAATTTATTTTGTACTTTAAGGTGGATTTCTTGCGTCATTCTTTCGTTAGGCTTATCCACTGTAGGAAACCATGCAGAGTTATTTTCTGTTTCTCCTTGTGTCCATATCTGCATAGGCTTATTTCCTTCTTCTCCTATTGGATTGATAAAGAATAAACCTTTTTCAGAAGTAATGGCTGCACTACCTCCAAATTTTCTTTCATTAGGCTTGGCAGTATAGTCGATATAAATTTGGTACTTATCCTTAGAAGTAAATGTTCTACCTAAGTCAATAGTTAGTATCTCATCCTCATAATCGTACTTAGCAGTTTTGCCATTTACTTCTACCTTATTCAAGTCGAAACCTTTGGCATCTAAAACCAATTCATTCACATCATAAAATAATGGCTTTACATCTATCCATGCTTCTCCTAATACATGTTGCTTACTCCAATCGAATGCTAAATCCAATCTAGTATGTACAATATCATTTTTTCTGGTATAACTAGAATTATACGTAGGAAGTTCTAGCACTACATCTTCGATTTTTGGTTCTGGAGTAACCACTATTTCTTCTAATAATCGCTCTTCTAGAATTTCACCTTCAATGATTGAAGCTGGTCCTTTGCAGCTTATTACAAACAAGCTAGATAGTAAAATGACTATCCAACTGTAATTCAATATTTTCATATTCCTATCAATTTTTTATATAATAAGTAACGTTTCAAAATAATCAATAAGTGATGACATGTCCTTTTCGTGATATACTTCCTACTTACCAGCAAGTAGGCATTACAAAAATACTCACGATGCTAAGGCATAGCTCCATTTTTTGAGCTTGTTTAGCACGAGAAATTCTACGATATTCTCTTATAATATTTTTGAGCCATTATTTGGCTACAAATTTAAATATAAATCTGAGTTTCTTAATACTACATTGACACATATAAATAATTTAAAACGGACAAAGTTGTATTAAATAGCTTTAATGATATTAAATAGTCTAGCCTAAATATTTAAAATATTGAATACCATTGTGACTTTAAGACTACTTACAAAGTCCTTTTTTATATTGAAAAGATGCACACATGCATCTTTTTGATATACAAAACGTAATTTTAGGATTAATTTTTACTTAAAACTAATTATTCCTGATATTGCTAATTACCTCAATAGGAGTCTCAGGTCTAACAATCACATTATGAAAAAGTCGCGTTTCGTACTCACTTTCTTAGGAATTCTATTGCTTCCTTTTCTTCTACAAGCTCAAGTAAATTTTCCTAAAAAAGAAATCAACGCCATTCAAAATATTTTATCTATAAAAATAGATGGAATAATGAATGAGGCGATATGGCAAGAATCGGAAATTGCTACTGATTTTATCATTAGTAATCCTACTCCAAATGTGCCTTGTGAAAATAATACTGAGGTAAGGATATTATATGATAATGCTAGTGTATATATAGGGGCTACGATGTACGAAGTTTCCATGGACAGCATTTTAAGACAACTCTGTTTAAGGGATGAAGGGGATCAAAACCTAAGAGGACCTTTTGGCAATACGAATACGGATTGGTTTGGAGTGATTTTCGATAGTTATAAAAGTGGTGTGGATGCTTTTGGTTTTGCGGTGTCTGCTGCTGGTGTCCAATTTGATCTCAAAATATCAGAAAATGGTAGTGATGATAAAAACTGGGATGCGGTATGGAAAAGCAATATTACATTACATGACGATAAATGGGTGTTAGAAATGAAAATTCCTTTTTCTGCATTGCGTTTCCCTAATGTAGACGAACAGGAATGGTTCATGAATTTTACTAGATTGATTCGTAGGAAAAGAGAAGAATCTTGGTGGAATCCAGTAGATCCTGCGATCGAAGGAACATTGAATCAAATGGGTATCCTTAAAGGAATTAGTAATATCAAACCACCTATTCGTCTTCAAGCTACGCCTTATATTGCTGCTGTGATAGAAAACACGAAAGATGGTAGTAGCTCTACTACCAATCAGAATTTATCTGGAGGCTTAGATATTAAATACGGGCTGAATGATGCTTTTACACTAGATATGACACTGATTCCTAATTTTGGTGATGTGGCACAAGATAATCAAGTGCTCAATCTCTCTGCATTCGAGGTTCGATTCGATGAAAATAGGCCTTTTTTTACAGAGGGAACAGAGCTATTCAATAAAGGTGGATTATTCTACTCCAGAAGAATAGGAGGAAGGCCTATATATGCTTCTGATACAGAAGATCGGCTCAATGATAACGAAATCGTCGATTCTAATCCCATTGAAACACCATTATATAATGCTTTGAAATTATCTGGAAGAACGAATAATGGTTTAGGAATTGGAGTCATCAATGCTGTTACGCAAAGTACATTCGCTACATTAAAGGATACGATAACTGGGCTGAAACGAAAATTTGAAACGAATCCCATTACGAATTATAATGTCTTAGTTTTTGATCAAAATCTAAAAAATAACTCTTTCATTTCTTTCACCAATGCTAATACGACCAGATTCGGAGATGCTTACGATGCCAATTCTACAGCCATCGTATTTGGAGTGAATAATAAAAAACGAACATTGAATGTCAGTGGCTCAGCCAAACTCAGTCAAAAATATGAGAAGGATGCTAATGATGAATTGAACACTTCCTTAGGTCATGCTTATTCTTTATCTGTAGAAAAAACAGGAGGAAAACTAGGCTATGGTATGTCCTATAATGTAGAAAGTGATACTTACGATCCTAATGATTTAGGGTTCCTATTTAATAATAATGAACGTTCTACAGGAATTTACTTGAATTATAGAGAGTTTGAGCCTTTTGGTAAATTTAATAGCATGAGTATCAATGCTTCTATAAATTATAGCATGTTGTACGAACCAGATCTGTATGTTGGATACACTATTTCTGCTAGTAATAATTATACGCTAAAAACATTCTTTTCTATGGGATATAGGATAGAAGTCTCTCCCAGTCTAAGCAAGGATTATTTCGAGGCAAGACAGGATGATAATTTCCAAACTTACGTTGAAATTCCTCCTTACGTAGCTGCGAGTCCTTGGATTTCATCTGATTATAGAAAGAAATTCGCTTATGATGTACGATTGAGATTCGTATATACACCAGAGGAAAAAAGATATGATTTAGGTTGGACGGTTTCGCCAAGATTCAGATTTAGTGATAAGTTATTCATGGTTTGGAATACGCAGCATGATTATGAATCCAATAATGTAGGATTCGTAGATTATGATGATTCAGATGAAAGTGTGCTAGGCGTAAGGGATTTGAATACGGTTACAAATTCACTAAGTGCTAATTATATTTTCAATAATCAAATGGGCATTACATTAAGAGGCAGGCATTATTGGTCTAAAGTAACTTATGATTCTTATCACTACATTAACGACAAAGGGCGATTAATCAGCGATTCTGATACAGGATTTGATAATAATGGTAATGTAAGTTATAATGCCTTTACGATAGATTTAATATATAGATGGCGGTTTGCTCCAGGGAGTGATTTGGTTTTTGTGTGGAAAAATTTCATTTCTAATGACCAATCTCTCGAAAGTCCTGAAGATTTGACCTTAAATTATTTTCAGAATTTTGGTTCATTTGGGGATTTCCCACAGACGAATTCCTTCAATCTAAAAATTATTTATTTCCTTGATTACTATACGCTTAAAAACAAATGGGCTAAGCGAAAAAATTCTTAGCATCTCCATGATTGGAACTTTTACTCAAGAGGCTATGTTTCTTAGAGTAGCAAATCAACCTTATTTTTATGGCTAGGAACTAGCATTATAAAAATAAATGATTTATATTTGCAATCCTAACAAAAGAGGGTCGGTTGGCCGAGCGGTTAGGCAGAGGTCTGCAAAACCTCGTACAGCAGTTCAAATCTGCTACCGACCTCAAACAATTTTTAAAAACCCTTGTAAACTAGACGTTTGCGAGGGTTTTCTTTTTGTATCGGTCGCCTAGCCGGTCACTTTGTACTAGTCAATTCCATTTTACTACTTCGCAGCCTTTAGAATAGTGTTTTTAAAAAATGCATGATTGAGCATCAGTTCAGCAGCTTCTTTGCCACTCATTTTAATATATTTTTCAAAGTTGGCTAAAGAACTATGTCCAGTTATCTTCATAATCTGGTAAGGTGGCATTCCTGCCAATATCGCACTGGTACAAAAAGTTCTTCTTGCGGTGTGGGTTTTTATCGGGTAATGAGATAAGAGGAGCAGAACATGCTGTAAGATTACGTGATAATGCCCGTGTAAGGCTAGCTGGCAATACATTCAACGCAAATCATATATCTGTATTTTCTGCTACATCAGCCAATCCTATTAGTCTTGGTCTGTATAGGTCTAGAAATAACAATTTCAATGGCGACGTTCAATTGCCTCCTGCATATCCTAATATGCCAAGTGTTACAGATGGTTTTCCAGAAGCAGGTGTATTCCTTAATGATGTAATTAGTGTGAATCTTGGATTACCTAATAACACGGAACAGGATCTTACAGATTTCTATTTTAGTCTAGAATATGGAATTAGATTAAACAGAGTAGGAAATGCCCTTATCGAAGAATCGAGATTTGATCTGGGCGGCTATGGCATTTATGCAACTGCCTCAGGAACAACTTCAATCCTTAATCAGATAGGACTTGGTAGTGCCAACCCTACAGAGCCAACTACAGATGAGCTTACTTTCAATGATGTTAAATATCCAATATTCACATCTGACATGACCTCGGTTTCTATTAGGGAAAACGAAATATTCAATTCATGGAAAGCAATAGAAATACAACGAAATTTATATAGTGTCCGAATAATGGATAATACGATATTTTGTGCAGATAGAGGGTTGGAATTATTGTCGAATGACCCTTCATCATTACATATACAGAACAATGGAATCTTCATGGACAATACTGCAGGTAATTTACAGTTTGCCTCTGAAATTGCAATCAACTGTCAAGAATCAGGATCTTCATCAGCAGACAATCTAGCAAGGACAATTGCTTACAATAATATCCATCTATATGATAATTTCGGTCCTTGGAATAGACCTACTGGAATATTCCTAAATTCAACAGTAAGAACCTGTGTATATGAAAATACAATAACCCTTGAAACAAATCAATTAAGAGGGTATGGCATAAGGGAAACAGGTGGAGACAGAAACCATATCAATGATAATATTATAGAAGGTGTAGAACTTGCTGATGGCAACGACAGAATAGGAATATCCATAGAAATGTCTACAATGGGCAAATATGAATGCAATACTACGGATAAGACGAAGGAAGGTATGGTAGTACACGCAAACTGTTCTGGTGCCTTGATAAAAGGCAATATATTTGGAGATCATGCTACAGGGCTTAAGTATTCTGCTTCAGCATCTACTAATAATACACAGGATAACCATGGTAATAGATGGACAGGTACTTATACTGATTATGCTGCGGATAATGACAACCCTGTGATTCCTAACGCAGAGTACCTTATAGCTTTTAATCAGCTTGGGGATACCGAATTTAATCCAAGTAATATATCCCCAACAACTGGGTGGTTTGGTTTTAGTGATGATGAAAACGCCAATACTCATTGTCAAGAAGTATGCAGTCCTCAAGAGGAGGAGGAAATGATGATATTGAGTTCACAGGACAGCACCCTAATTGAAGGAGATTCTACATCTGGAGTTTACGTGGAAGAACTCATTTGGATGGGACAAAGAGAGTTATACGGAAAAATCAACGAATCCATGACATTCGATATGACAGGAGACATTGCTGATTTTTATGATGAAAAATCAGAGGAGGCAATGGGACAATTGCATGATATAGAACAGAATCGTAAAGAATACCTGTCAATGGATGCTAGTAGCAAGACACAAATACAGGTATTGTCAGAACAGAACAAGGATTTATCAGAGCAAATCGGTATATTGTTATTGACTTTGGATAGTTTAGATGGAACTGATAGTATTATGATCGAAGAGGAATTACTTTCTTTGGGAACTATTGTGGAACAGAATACATATGTAATGAATAATCTATACCAAGTACATTGGCAACAGGCAGGAGTGAATGCTTCATGGATAAGCCAAGAAAATGGAAGTATCAATATCTCTGCCATATATGAGTACAATGAAAAAAGGATCAATGATATTTTGTCCAATACATTGGATATCGGTAATCATCAATTTAGTTCAACAGAAATGGATGAGATTATCCAAATATCCAACCAATGTCCATTGGCAGCAGGTAAATCTGTATATAGGGCAAGAACGTTGAGGATTACCTTTGACCCAGAAACTTCTTATGATGATGATGCTAATTGTGAAGAAGTTGGTTTGGAATGGCGTATGTCGCAGGAGAATACAGAACTATCAAATGGTAATGTATCTCTATTCCCTAATCCTGCGAGGGATTACATCCATATTACATCGACTATGGATTACACCCTCCTTAAGATTACGGACATCTCTGGAAAGCATATTCTACAATACGATATGGGAGAAGCGAAAGAAACTCGTATATCGACATCTCAATGGATGCGAGGTATCTATTTTATAGAAGTCTATGACCAAAAAAACAGAGTAAACACGCTGAAATTGGTCATCAATTAATTTGTTTATTTTAAAGGGGAGTCAATGACTCCCCTTTAAATAATACTTTGTTATGAAAAAGGAAATTATCACTTTAATTTTTTTTGCTTTTACTTTATCCATAAATGCACAGGTTACTGACTACTCCATCATAGATAATAAGCGAGATTATAATTGGACTATGGGTATCATTGGGGCATTAAGCAGTGGGCAAACTAGAGGAATACACATGCATTTTGATTCAATAGAGGGATTGAATCAAATATCAAACCCTGAAATTCCTATGACATTTAAAAGAACCAACGCTTCTATCAGCAATACTGAGGGGAATTTACTATTCTCATTCAATGGTCACGAAATCATGGACAATAGTTATCAGATAGCTATCAATGGTACTGATATTAATCCAGAAGGGGAAGGGGAAAGCTGGTGGTGGAGTAGTGGTTATCCTGTTACACAGGGAGCCATCATACTTCCCGATTTTAATGATTCCACCCTGTATCATTTATTTCATTTACAGGCTGACTTTGATGAAACACTATCCCCCCCTCAATCCACATGTAATGCATTTTTACATACCCAAATAGTGAAGACATCACTTAATGGTATGGCAGAGGTCACAGAAAAAAATATACCAATTATAGAAGATGAGCGTCTGATGAGGGGAAAGCTAACTGCCACTCGGCATGCCAACGGAAGGGATTGGTGGATTCCAATATTCTACTTTAATGAAAGAAGCTACCAACAATACCTATTTACTCCCGATGGATTAATTGATTACGGATTACACGAAGTGGATCTGACCGTTTTTCAGAGTTTGGGACAGGGACAGTTTTCTCCAGATGGAACTACCTATATGCAGCATAATGGTTATAGTGGCAACGGTGTATTCGTAGATATATTTGATTTTGACAGGTGTACGGGCGAACTTTCCAATCAAAGGCAGTGGATGTATCAGACACCAAACAATCTTTCTTGGGGGGCTGCAATCTCCCCTAATTCAAGGTTCTTATATTTATCACAAGGAGAATATATGCTACAGGCAGATTTACAGGCAGAAGATATATTCTCAAGTATAGATACTGTAGGAATTTATGAAGAATTCATAGATCCCTTCCATGCCACTTTTTTTGCAGGGCAATTGGCTCCAGATGGAAAAATATACTTTTGTGCTCCCAATGGACTCTACCATCTCCATGTCATCCATAATCCCAATGAACAAGGAGAAGCCTGTAATTTTGAACAACATGGCATTCCACTACCTGCTGGTAACAATTATTCTATTCCCAATTTTCCCAATTTCCGCCTTGGTCGCCTAGAAGGCAGCGACTGCGACACCCTCTACAGTAGTAATACTTCTGTTTATGACATAGAACCTGTCTTTTCTGTTTTCCCCAATCCTGCTAGGGATGTATTGGAAATATCATGGGAAGTGGATGGATTTCAGACTATGGATGTGAGGGTATTGGATATGCTGGGGAGAGAAGTGGTTTTCTCTAGAGGGAATGGTTCTGGTATGAGATTGGATGTTTCTGGCTGGGCTGTTGGGATGTATGTATTGCAACTGGAAAGTAAAGGTCAAGTGCTTACTGTGGAAAAAATCGTAGTGCAAAGGTAGATTCATATTAATTTAAAAACTTTCAGCACAAAGAGTAGAGCCACCAGAACAGCTGACACATAGGCAATTCCTATACCTCTATCTTTTCCTTATCGAGTTTTGTCTTTACCTTCATGATGTTAGTCTTAGTGTTGTAAATTATTATATCGGTCGCCTAAGCGGTCACTTTAATGATTACAAAGAGTGAACGCAAGTAACTATGGTTAACAATAATTAGTCCTAAAGTGCTGATAAATATGAACAAACGGTTATATTGGTTAATCTAAGTAATCATATGGTGCGGTCTGCTACCGACCTCAAATAGAAAAAGCCTTGATTCAGTTGAATCAAGGCTTTTCTTGTTTTGGAGTTTCTTAGTTTTTATTCAAAAAAACTAGCCAAAAACTTATTCTTAGAATCTTCTATTTTTTGAACGACTGTACCTAATCTTTTATCATATAAAATACCTAGTAAAAGAAGATCGTCTATTCTCTACACACCAATCCGTATATTTTAACATGAAATAATTTTAATAAAATTGATTTTATTGGATTTTGTTGAAATTAGTATAAGGTAATTGTTGCAATTAGTCACTTATGACACATTATTTTAATTCTATTAAAAAGACCTCGTATCACTATTTTGAAAATATTGATAATCTAAAAAAAAGTCAAGTTATTCACAATGTTGGTAAATTACACTCCTATGTTAATTTACTGAAAGTTAGTGTTTTCTGTATTTAACTAACAATATGTGGATAAGTATTAGCTTTTTCATTCGATTAAATCTATTAGATTTGTGAAGCAGGAAAGATAATCAATTTGCTTTCTTTATTTAATCTCACTTTTTATTTTTGGTAAAAGGTAGTTTACGTAAAAAAGATTTTAGAAAATTCTTGAGAGAACCAAATTCAACTAGAATACTTCTTTCATTTTATTTAAAACTTAACTAGGGCTTATATACTAAAAAAAGCCTTGAGGGTTAGTTCCCTTCAAGACTTTTTTTGGAAAGATACTGTATGTAAAAAGGGTTAGTCCACCCAAATTTCACTACAGACTGTATTTCGATTATTGGTATATCAAATATAGTACAAAAATCTTTCCAACCAACATTTTTTTCTAAAATTAACTTAGGCGGTATTTTATCCGAGTCTGAGCAGTTAGGGGTATGTCTGCATATTTTGCCCTAGAGGATATTTATAGAATAAAAACATGAGTATTTTTTCAGAAAATTCTATACAGGTAGTATAAGATAGAGGAAGCTTCATGTCAAAATACTACGCAAATACAGAATTAATGTCTTTTACGAAACGACAATTAACCATGACATTTATAACAATTGACATACCAAAAGGGGGTATGATAATGATATAATCAAAAAGGGAGCAATAAAGCTAACACCCTCAACAATGTAAATTACCTCAAGGCTAACAAACACTAACATTCCTTGAGTTTTTAATAACACTTAAAAGATTATTTCTTATGAAAAATGAAAGTAGCTCAAGGTGGCACAAATTCCTTGCCTTTTTTGCAGACCTTAATGAAGGTGCAAAAAACATTAAAGGAATTTTATCTCTAATACTTTTTATAGTATTCATTATTCACTCCCTTTCAATGGGGTGGATAAATTTAGGGTGGTGGATGTTCTTACTACCTATATTACTTTAAGAACGTTTTAAAAAGTACTATCTGTTCGCAGATCGTGCTTTTTATTTTTTGTCTATAATAATAGTTACAACTATTTCATCATTACAAATCATCAAAACTACCTTCAAACGCTATTCTATTATCCTTAACATCGACCAATTCGCACCATTCATTTATAACCACTAGAAATTGGCTTAACCTCATTTTAAAATTTGAGACTAAACCAATTCACGACGATAGCACATCAACGAATTAACCAATAACCACCACCACTTTTCCTTTCACTTTTCTTTCAGCCATTTCTTCCAATGCAAGATGTGCTTCTTCTAAAGGATAAGTAGCATGAATATGAGGATTGATTTTTTTATCAAAATAGAACTGTAGTAATTCCATGGTATTTCCCATGTTTTTCATGGTATCTTTCATCGCGAACTGTCCCCAAAATATACCTACGATTTGGCATTCTTTCAATAAAGGTAAATTCAAAGGAATCTTAGGAATATCGCCAGAAGCAAAACCAACTACACAGAAACGTCCACCACGACCAGTCGCACGAAGTGCTGCTTCAGAAAAATCTCCACCAACTGGATCATAAACTACATCAGCACCTTTTCCATCTGTTAGTTCCTTGATTCTTGTTTTCAAATTTTCTTTGGAATAATTGATAAATTCATCAGCTCCATGCTCTTTACACAACGCCAGTTTTTCATCAGTAGAAGCACAAGCGATCACTTTAGCTCCCATTATTTTGCCTAATTCCACAGCTGCCAAACCAACACCTCCAGATGCACCAAGCACCACAAGCGTTTCGCCTTCTTTCAATCTAGCTCTATCTTTCAAAGCATGATAAGATGTACCATAAGCCATAAGGAAAGATGCCACTACTGGGAAACTCATTTGTGGAGGCTTAGGAAAACAAGCCTTTTCATGAATCACGATTTCCTCAGCAAATCCGCCATGTGGCACTAAGCTAAATATCTCATCTCCAACCTTATATTGTGTCACGCCTTCGCCCACAGCTTTCACTATTCCAGCCACATCACTTCCTGGAGAAAAAGGCAATTCTGGCTTGAATTGATATTTACCTTGGATAATAAGCGTATCAGGAAAATTGACACTACAAGCTTTTATTTCTAGTAAGATTTCTCTCTTACCAGGTGTTTTAGCAGGAACATCTTCTAATACTAATGAGGACGGAGGTCCATATGCTTTACAAAGAATGGCTTTCATAATTAGATGTTTAGATGTAGAGATATTTAGATAAAAAAATGATTAAAAAAGAGCTGCAATTTAGTAATGGCAGCTCTTTATGTATTTTAATCGATGATGTCAAAACGAGTATAAGGTCTCAATACTTCTGGAATAACGATGCCTTCTGGCGTTTGGTAATTTTCCAAAATCGTAGCGACGATTCTAGGCAATGCCAATGCACTTCCATTCAATGTATGAGCAAGATGCTTTTTATTATTAGCATCTTTATATCGTAATTTCAGACGATTACTTTGGAAGTTTTCAAAGTTAGAAATAGAACTTACTTCTAGCCATCTGCCTTGAGCAGTAGAATAGGTCTCAAAATCAAAGGTAAGAGCAGAAGTAAAACCTAAATCTCCTCCACAAAGACGAAGAATCCTATATGGCAATCCTAGTTTTTCTAATAATCCACCTACATAATCCACCATTTCTTCTAATGCCTCATAAGATTTCTCTGGATGCTCCAAACGAACGATCTCGACCTTATCGAATTGGTGTAATCTATTCAATCCTCTTACATGAGCACCATAAGATCCCGCTTCTCTTCTGAAACAAGGCGTATAAGCAGTCATTTTAATAGGAAAATCTTTTTCATTCACAATTACATCTCTGTAAATGTTAGTAACTGGAACTTCTGCTGTTGGAATCAGATATAAATCATCTGCTGCGTCATGATACATTTGTCCTTCCTTATCTGGCAATTGACCTGTACCTCTGGCACTAGCTTCATTCACCATATAAGGAGTCATATATTCCAAGTATCCTGCTTTTTCAGCTTCGTCCAAGAAAAATGCGATTAATGCACGCTGAAGTTTTGCTCCTTTTCCGATGTAAACAGGAAAACCTGCTCCTGTCACTTTTACTCCCAACTCTAGACTTACAATATTGTAATCTTTCATCAGTTCCCAATGAGGCTTATGCCCTTCATGTAGTTTAGGGAAATCCTTATTCCAATCTTGGAATACTTCATTGTCATCATCAGTACTGCCAGCTGGCACAGATGGGTGCGGAACATTAGGCACACTAAATAAGGCATTTTCCAACTTCGTTTTCACTTCGTCTAACTCTATTTTCAATGTCTCACGTCGAATCTTCCAGCCCTTTACTTGCTCTTGTAATCCCTTCGCTTCTTCTACTTTTTTCTGTCCAAACAATTTCCCAATCTCCTTCGACGACTTATTCTCTTCACTTTTCAAGTTGTCAGATTCAGACTGAATGTCTTTTCTTTTCTGATCTAAATTAATGATTTCATCCAAAAGATGAACCTCTTTGAAACTTCTCTTTTTTAAGGCTTCAAGGATCATTTCCTTGTTTTCCTTAATGAAATTGGGTTGTAACATAAAAAAGCATGATTTTTATAATAAACTTATATGTTTGTATATCTCGAACTAATTAGCCTAAGTTGTGTTCTATGCAATGTGAATTAATTAAGATATAATAGCAATGCAATATTTAGGTTTTTATAAAGTTATTATATCTAACTAAAGGCTATTGATACACAAATCTCGATAATTGACTGCAAAAGTACCACTTAAAGCACAGTCAAACAGGAGAATTGCCAAACATTTTCAAATATTATATCATTTTTTTTCAAAAAAAAGTTCCATTTTGGAAAGAAAATGTATTTTTGCAGCGTTAAGCAATTCAAACACATTATCCCTTTCGGGTTTTTTGCAATTCACAATGTGTGTTTCCACTCTTAATATTTTTGTTGTACTAGAGTTTTATCTGTATTCTTTTAAAACGAGAAAACAATATTCTTTTTAATATTTCCAAAATTTTATCCAAAGATTGTTTGAAATTGGCTGTTAGCCTAAAATTAAACATACTTTATCCCCAAATACATTATTAACCATTCTAAGAAATTTATATTTCAATATACCATATATACCATATGTACGATATTCTGCAATTACATGATATGCTAGTGCCAGAACTAAGGCAAATAGCAGAGACACTAGAAGTAAAAGGATACAAACGCCTGAACAAACAGGATCTTATCTACAAAATACTAGATCAACAAGCCATTAAAGGTACTGGTGCAAAAGAAGAAACTCCAAAACCAAAGCCAAGACCAAGACCAAAGGCAAGACCAAAAGCAAAGGTTGAAGAAAAACCAAAAAGAGTAAGTAAGAAGGTAGAGGAAGAGTCAGAAGCTCCAAAACCAAAACCAAAACCAAAGCCAAGGGCTAAGGCGAAAGTTGAAAAGAAGCCTGTAGAAAAAGCGGCTACTGAAGAGAAGCCAAAAAGAGGAAGAAAGAAAGAAGAAGAGGAGGAGACAAAGCCAGAGGTGAAAAGAGAAACTTCTGAACAAAAGGAAAGTTCAGCTCCATCAGAAGAGAAAAGAGAAGAGAAAAGAGAAGAATCTACAGTTCGATCAAAGAAAACTGAAGATACTAGTTCTGATAGCAGAAGACGAGAGGACGAAGTTAGAAGAGAAGATGGTGTTATCAACGAATATAAAAAGAACTACAAAAAAGATAGGGACTATAAAAGGCGAGATAGAAGCGAAGAAGAAAGAGCTCCTCGTCCACCTCGTTTCAATGTAGAGTTAGATGGTATCGTAGAAGGAGAAGGTGTATTGGAAATGATGTCTGATGGCTATGGTTTCCTGAGATCTGCAGATTACAATTACTTAACTTCTCCAGATGATATTTATGTCTCTCCTTCACAGATTAAGCTATTTGGCTTAAAAACTGGAGATACAGTAGAAGGAGCTATCCGTCCTCCAAAGGAAGGCGAAAAGTACTTCGCATTACTTCGAGTATCCAAAGTAAATGGATTGACTACAGAAGAAATTAGAGATAGAGTCCCATTTGATTATTTGACACCATTATTTCCTAATGAAAAGATCAATCTAAGTACTTCTGCTACAGGTAGAGATTTGAGTTCTAGAATGATTGATTTGTTTACTCCAATTGGAAAAGGACAAAGAGGACTTATCGTAGCACAGCCTAAGACTGGTAAGACATTCTTGTTGAAAGATATTGCGAATGCAATAGCTATCAATCATCCAGAAATATATATGATCGTGCTTCTAGTGGACGAACGTCCAGAGGAAGTAACAGAC
Source organism: Maribacter sp. (assembly GCA_051275765.1). GTDB lineage: Bacteria > Bacteroidota > Bacteroidia > Chitinophagales > Saprospiraceae > JAHDCE01. The sequence goes on from JBNMOV010000001.1 coordinate 26,449, forward strand.
ATGAAACGAAGTGTAAACGCAGAAGTAATTGCTTCTACTTTTGATGAGCCATCTGAGAACCACGTAAGGGTAGCAGGTGTAGTATTGGAAAAAGCGAAGCGATTGGTAGAGTGTGGTCACGATGTAGTAATTCTTTTGGATTCTATTACTCGTTTAGCTAGAGCGTACAATACGGTTGCTCCTGCAAGTGGTAAAGTACTTTCTGGTGGTGTGGAAGCGAATGCATTACACAAGCCTAAGAAATTCTTTGGTGCTGCTAGAAATATCGAAGGAGGTGGTTCATTGACCATTCTTGCTACAGCATTGATAGATACGGGTTCTAGAATGGACGAAGTTATCTTTGAAGAATTCAAGGGTACAGGTAACATGGAACTTCAGTTGAACAGAACATTGTCTAATAAGCGTATTTATCCTGCTATTGATGTCAATAAGTCCAGTACACGTAGAGATGATCTATTGTTGGATAAAGATGTAATGAGCAGAATGGATATTTTGAGAAGACATATGGGCGATATGAAGCCAGATGAAGCCATGTTATTCATGTTGCAACAGATAAAAGGTACTTCTTCTAATGAAGAATTCCTTTACTCTATGAATGGGTAAACCATTCCGAATATTTTAAATAATACGCAAGTATTTGGATTAATAAGAGAATTTCAATACATTTGCGTCACTTTTGTAAAAAAAAATCTTGCTAGGGCAAGTTATAAAATAGAAGATAGCGATGAAACGTACATTTCAACCATCAAGAAAAAAGCGTACTAATAAGCACGGATTCCGTTCTCGTATGGCAACTAAGGACGGACGTAGAGTTCTAGCTCGTCGTCGTGCTAAAGGTCGTAACAAGTTGAGTGTTTCTGATGAGAGAGGTGCTAAGTAATACGAAGCCGATTTCTTAAAGATATATTTTAGCTTTAACAAAAAGCCCATGGATTCATATTCATGGGCTATCTGTTCTTGGCATAAGGCTAAAAAATAGATAGTGAGATATTAAGATAATTAGATTTTGATAAAAGTAATTTATTTACTTTTATCCAATCATTTAGTTCTATTTGGTATAAGACATAAGTAACCCGTCTAAATTATTTATATCTTAAATCCCTTTATTTAGAGATATTAGGGCAAAAATAACCTATACTTTATTCTAAATAATACTTCGATGCTTGCATCGGGGAAGTAACTTCCGGGTAGAGTTTAAGAGGGCGTGATACCTCGGGGCTTGCTCCGGGGTGATTCATTTTGAACGATTACTTAACAGGAATTACTTATCCTTTTCTTCTGTTACAAATCTAGAGCGATTTTATCTTAATATCTCAAAACCTTGACATCTAATTAATGGAAACAAAACGAACTTTTACGTTTAAAAAAGAAGAAAAGTTAAAAAGGCGTAAAGAGATTGACAGACTTTTCATAGAAGGGAAATCCTTTCATCAATATCCTGTTCGTTGGGTATGGTCTGCTACTACTATGTCAGAAACCAATCCTTTTCCTTGTCAAGTATCTGTTTCTGTTTCCAAAAGGAAATTCAAACTTGCTGTCGATAGAAATAGAGTCAAACGATTGATGCGAGAAGCATGGAGATTAAATAAACACAGACTTTACGACAATTTAGGAGAAGAAGAAAGGTATTCTATTATGTTGATTTATACAGCAAAAGAAGAGTTACCATTAGAAAGAATAGAGAATAAAGTAAAGCGAGGTATGAAACTATTCCTAAAGCACAGATTTCTTAAAGATACTAAAAAGTGATGATAGACATGATTATCATATCCCTTTTTAGTATTTGTGCTATTCTACAAATCGCTTACTGGCTTATCCTTTTTTCTAGACTGGCGTTTTTCAAGGAGAAAGAAAACTCATCTGATAATCTACCTCAAGTAAGCATCGTTATCTGTGCTTATAACGAAGCCAATAATCTAAAAAAATACCTTCCTGAAATCCTAGAACAAGATTATCCATCCTTTGAAGTACTCGTAGTTAATGATGATTCTAATGATGGTAGTTCGGAGATATTAGAAGATTTTAAACAGCAATATCCTCATCTTTCCATCCTATCACTTTCTTATCCCAATGGCAAAAAAAACATAGGTAAAAAGAATGCACTCTCAGAAGGTATCAAGAAAGCAAAACACGAGATACTCTTACTGACTGATGCTGATTGCCATCCCCAAAGCAACCAATGGACGAAAAAAATGATCTATACATTAAGTGATTCTACCAGTATTGGCTTAGGATATGGTCCTTATGAAAAGAAAAAAGGACTATTAAATGCCTTTGTAAGATTTGAAACTGTATATACTGCGATTCAGTATATGTCGTTTTCATTGTGGGGAATTCCTTATATGGGAGTAGGGCGGAACATGATTTATAAAAAAGAATTGTTTTTTCAAGTAGGAGGATTTGAGCAGCATTCGCACATAGCATCTGGGGATGATGATTTGTTTATCAATGCAGTAGCCAACAAAAATAATACTGCCATTGTTATCAATGAACAAAGTCAGATGTACTCTGCTCCAAAAGAAACATGGTATGCTTATTTTAAGCAAAAAAGTCGCCACGTAACGACAGGAAGACATTATAAATGGATACATAAAATCCTATTAGGATTCCTGTCCTTATCTCATTTTGGAATCTATTTCTTCGCGCTATTATCTATTATTTTTGGAAGTAGCACCTTTTTTGTACTAAGTTCATTATTAGTAATCATTAGTTTGAAAAGTATAGTATTTGCATTAATAGCAAAGAAGTTGAAAGAAGGCAGCCTAATCCCTCTAATTCCTTTATTAGATGTGATTTATGTGCTATATTACATTTTATTAGCGCCAGCACTGATGTGGGGCAAAACGGCAGAATGGAAGTAGAAAAAAAGAACGAACACCTTTCTCATAAAGCTCAGGCAGATTATGATCTGGTTCTGAAAGCGGTAAATGACGATGATCAGCAGGCATATACTATCCTGATGGAACGTTATCGCAATTCTATATTCCATATGATGCTAAAAATGGTCAATAATAGGGATGATGCAGATGATCTGACCTTGGAAGCATTTGGTAAGGCATTTAAAAAACTACCTAGCTATGCTCCTAAATATGCATTTAGTACATGGTTATTTAAAATCGCCATTAATAACTGTATAGATCACATGAGGAAGAAGAAACTTAATCTTCTTTCCATAGACGATCCCATAGATGGCAAAAGTGGTAATGACTTTTCCAATAACTTAAAATCTTCTGTACTAGATCCAGAAGAAGAATTCATACAGAAGCAAAAGGTAAAACTTATGCGAAATGTACTAGGAAGACTCAATCCTAAGTACAAACTGATGATAGAATTGAGATTCTTCGAAGAATTGAGTTATGATGATATCGCTAAGGAATTGGGTATACCTTTAGGTACTGTAAAGGCACAACTTTTCAGGGCAAAGGAAATCCTATATAATATACTTCAAGATTCTAATCCAAAAGCATATTTGGATATGAAAAAAAGAAAGAAAAAATAGGCATGAAAAAGCCTTATATTATTGCTGTATCCATTTTAGCACCTCTTCTTGTATTTGTAATGTTACTCTACGTTTTCAAAGGGGTAAAGAACTACATTGTCAATCAATTCAATACAGAATATATCACGCCTTCTCCAAAGGATTCGCTTTATATGAAATTGCTCAATATTCCTGCAAATAGACAAGATGCAATGAATGTTAGTAAAGAGGTAGAAGAATTCTACTTCATCACAGATTCAATGAAAACCATTCTCGATGCTAAAATTTCATCAGAACTCATCGCTGAAATTATCGTAGATAAAGGTCTAGCGATAAAAACGAGAGATCTACTTCTTCAATTAGATACGTCAGCATTGATAGATTGCCAACCAGCCTGTTTGGAAGCTATTTATAAAAATGAAGAAGAGTGGATCAGCGTTTTTAATACCAAACAACCAAAGGAAATAAGGGCATTCCTACAGCAGAAAATCGACTTGATTGTTAAGGCAGAACAAAAGGCATTGGAAAAAATAAAGTAGAAAATAGCATAAGTATACGGTCTAAGCCTGCAAAAAATATCGAAAAATTCAGAGACTTAAATAAAATATTTTTAGCAAGAAATCCCTATTAGTATGTCAATTATTGGATATTTTGCTAATTATATCCTAATATGAAGCCCTCATTTTTCTTTTTTCGAATAAACATCCTATTTTTATCAATATTAAAGGAAAAGGACAAGTCAGATGCATATATTATTATTTGCCTGCTTCTAAAAGTAAAATCTAATTTCATCTACATATGAAAAAGTTAATATTAACATTCTTTGCCTGCACAATGATGCTAGGCTTATTTGCACAAAAAAGCACTATCGATAGTTTTGTAGAAGGCAAAATGGATAAAGGTGTATTTGTGGAGCAAATGGTAGACTACTTCCAAAAGTATAATGTTACTGCTGACCAACAAGCTAAAATTAAAACATTAGCAGAAAAGAAAGCAGAAAACTATACTGTCATCCAGGGAATAAAAGCTAAGGATCAAGATTTATATGCTAGAAAACTAGCTGGTCAGAGAGAACACTTAACGAGTTCTTTGAGATTTGTTCTAGATGCAGAACAATATACGAAGTACATGATGGATATTCGTGTAGAACTAGCAGCAGAAAGACCACAGGTTAAGAATAAAAAGTAAGATCGTCAAAAGATCTATCGTAAGGCGGAACATCCAGAAGGCTGTTTCGCCTTATTTTGTTTTATAGAGAGCTATTTTAAGTAACAATTAACAGCGTTCCAACGTTTGTCATATTAGGCATAATTTAGAGTAAGGTATTAGGCAATTAATAAAGTACGCAAAATGGTGAGCTTTTTCTATTCCTTAAATCGAAATGAAGAAAACAACATTTAAATAGATCAACTTCTTTTTATGAAACACGCAAGCATATTATTTTTTCTATTATTCTTTTTGAGTATCAATATATTCGCTCAGGATAATCGCTTGGCACAGGAATATTTCAATAATGGCGAGTATGAAAAAGCATCATCATTATATGAAAAATTATATGCTAAGAATACGAAGAATGATTATTATTTTTCTCGTTTTCTAGCTTGTCTCATCGAACTGGAAGAGTACGAAGAGGGGGAGGATTTGGTCAAAAAGCAAATAAAGAAAAACTCTAAGAGTTATAGACTTTATTTGGATTATGGAAATCTCCTAGAACGGCAACAAAAGGTAGACGAGGCAGATGCCATGTTTGCTAATGCAATAGACAAGGTAGGTGGAGATCCAAATGCCATAAGGAATCTGGCGGCACAGTTCCAAAATATGACCAAATATGATTTAGCTATCAAGACCTATGAAAAAGGAATAGCTACAGGTAATGCTCTAAATTTCTCTTACTACTTAGCAGAACTCTATCGCAGAAAAGGAGCTTCAGAGAAAATGGTAGAACACTACCTCATCAGCCTAAGAGAAACACCAACTAGAATTACTACGTTAAAAACTATCTTCCAAAGATATTTTACAGAAGATGATTTATTAGAACTACAAACTCAGCTTTATACCAATATACAAGACTATCCAGAAGAAGAAATCTATCCGGAATTACTTTCATGGGTATTCATACAAAAGAAAGACTATAAAGGAGCATTGCGACAAGCGAAGGCATTAGATAGAAGAAATGAAGAAAATGGTGGTAGAGTCTATGACATCGCACAAACTGCTGCTAATGACAAGGATTGGGATACTGCAATAGATGGATTTGATTATATCATTGAGAATAAAGGATCTGGTTCTACCTTTTATATAGAAGCAAAACAACAGTCTTTAAGATCTAAAAGATCTAGATTGGTAGAAGGCTATGATTATTCGCAGGAAGAACTGAAAGAACTTGAAAAAGAATATGAAGTCTTTCTGGAGGAATTTGGTAAATCTAGAACTACAGCATCTATCATAACAGAGCTAGCAGAGTTAGAAGCATATTATTTGAATGATTTGGATAAGGCAATTGGCTATTTGAAAGAGTTAGTAGAATATCCTAGAGTAAATCCTCGTGTACTTGCTGGTGCCAAAATAAATCTAGCAGATTTTTATCTGATGCAAGGCGAAATATGGGAATCTACATTACTATATTCACAAGTCGATAAAGAATTCAAAGACGATCTATTAGGACAGGAAGCAAGATATAGAAATGCATTGTTATCCTATTTTGCAGGAGATTTTGAATGGGCACAAACTCAGTTTAAAGTACTTAAAGCATCTACGTCCAAGCTCATCGCTAACGATGCACTGGATCGCTCCATTTTTATCATGGATAATTTAGCATTAGATACGACGGATAGTCCGCTGATTAAATTTTCTGAAGCAGAATTGCTAGTCTTCCAAAATAAATTTGATGAAGCATTCGATAAACTTGATTCCATTAGAACACTCTATCCAGAACATTCTTTAGAAGATGACGCTGTTTATCTCAAGGCTCAGATTTATTTCAAAAAGAGGAATTACGAAAAAACAGCCTTGATGTTCCAAAACATTATAGATAACTATCCAGAAGGGATTAGAGCAGACAATGCTATTTTCGAACTAGCAGAACTCAACGAAACCAAACTCAACAACATAGAAAAAGCAACAGAACTCTATGAAAAAATAATATTCGATTATTCTGGCAGCACCTTTTCTGTCGAAGCAAGGAAAAGGTATCGTCGCTTATTAGGAGAGGAGTTATAGTACCAGTTTACCTTAATAACATCCAATTTTATTATCTCAAAATCTCCCTTATCCCTGCACATACATAATATACTTCTCCTTAAAATATTCATCATCAGAATAATCAGAAATAGGAAAAGCTTCAGTATACTCATGTTTTGGTAGAAGATTGATTTCCTTTATAGGATCTCCTCCTTTCCATGCAAAAAGTCCATTAGGAAAACCATGCTGTTGCTCCGTTTTCAATAAAGGTCTAGACCATGCTAGTAATTTATCAATACTCGCCACAGCCCTACAAATAACAAAATCAAATTTTTGATTTTTCATTTCCTCTGCTCTCTGCTGTATAGCCACCACATTCTTCAATCCTAAAGTATGGATAACTTCCTGAGCCACGCCTATTTTCTTTTTAGTACCATCCACCAAAGTGAATTTTACACGAGGATAAAGAATCGCCAAAGGAATCCCTGGAAAACCTCCTCCAGTACCTAAGTCCAATATATCACTACCATCTTGAAATTCATTAACAAAATGAATAAACATAGAATGCAGGACATGATGTAAGTATAGATTATCAATGTCTTTTCTCGAAATAACATTGACCTTACTATTCAAGTCTCTATATAGTCCATCCAAAGCTTCTAATTGCTCTATCTGCTGCTGATCTAAGTCTGGAAATTTTTTTATAATTCGTTGCATAGTACAAATCTAAAACAAACAATTCCTTTTTTTACTAAAATCAAATGTAATTCAGTAGTAAAATTATGGAGTAGTTAGTATCTGTGTAGTAAATTAAGTGGAATTTTACCCTCTTTAAGTATAATCTTAAGGTGGAAGGATAGGTCGTTCTTCATTGAGTTGCTAGAATAAAAAAGCCCGTTACAAATCATTGATTTATAACGGACTGTCTAAAAGATTAGGTGAGCGATGAGAGACTCGAACTCCCGACCCCCTCGGTGTAAACGAGGTGCTCTGAACCAACTGAGCTAATCGCCCTACTTTCTAATGAAAATCACTCTTCTTCAAAAGTGGAATGCAAATATACTATCACTTTTTAAAAAAATCAACATATAGGACGTTTTTTTTATAGTTTTTTTCAAATTATATTTTTAACAGCAGTCACTGCCACTCTAATTTTATTAGCTAGCCTTTTTTAGTTAATATTGCCATGTAAGATCTAGTAAAGTAATTACATTAAGTAATACCTTTATCTATCAACACTTTATAAATTAAGATAACTACAGTCAATGAAAAAGCAAATTGTACTAATAACCACCATACTGGCATTTATTTTTGTCAACATGTCATATGCACAGGACGAAGGAAATTTTTCGGGAAGCTTAGAACTCAATGGAAATTTTTTTATTAGAGATTCTACGACCAGTGATACCACATCGAGTCTTTCTATTCCTCCACAAACCCAAAACGAATTTTTCGGAGGAGAAGCATGGCTGAATATGAATTATACCAATAGAGGTTTTGATTTTGGACTTCGTTTCGATGCTTTTTATAATTCTAATTTGCCAGATCCCACAGCGTCCTATACCGCTCAAGGTATTGGTTATTGGCATATCCGCAAGAAAATACATGGTTTAGACATTACTGCTGGGCATTTTTACGATCAGATAGGAAGCGGAATTATTTATCGGAGCTACGAAGTTCGTCCATTGTTTATAGACAATGCCTTGATAGGAATCAGGATGAATTATGATTTGATTGATAAAGATGCTGGTTCTTTGAATGTGAAGGCATTTATGGGAAGGCACAAAAAACCTTTTGATGATGATAAGAATGATGTTATCAGCAAAGCGCTTCGTTCAGTAGTTAAAGGATTGGCCTTTGATGGTTTTTGGGCTAGCGAATCGGGTAGTGTATCCTTTGCTCCTGGAGCAGGTGTGGTAAGTAGAACGTTGGATGAAAACACGATGAATCAGATAGTAAGCCAAGTAGTCTTGGATTCTAATAATCTTTTTGTACCCAAATTTAATGTTTATGCTGCCACGATTTATAATACATTGTCTGTTTGGAGATTTACAGGATATGGAGAAGTAGCTTATAAGACTAAAGAGGCCATTGATAATCCAAATGATGATTTGAGTTGGATAAATAAAGGTGGTCATACGATCTATGGCTCTTTAGGCTATTCTCAAAAAGGTTTGGGGATAACTGTCGAAGCGAAGGTGACAGATCATTTTGCAGTAAGATCTGATCCTACTCGAGAACTGAACCTACAAACCCAAGAAGGGGTCTTACATTTTTTACCTCCTATGACCAGAATCAATACCTATAGATTGACATCAAGATACAATGCTGCTACACAAGAATTTGGAGAATTGGCATTTCAAGCGGATATAAGATATTCCCCTAAAAAGACCTTGACGTTCAATATTTTTGGTTCACTTATCAATGATTTAGACAACACAAACTTGTTCAGAGAATTGCAATTTAATGTCAAATATAGAAAGCCTAAACAGTATTCGATGACTACTGGAGTTCAGTATATAGAGTATAATCAGGAGCAATTCGAGACTAAGCCAGGAGTACCTATGGTCAAAGTACTGGCACCTTATGTCGATTTTTTGTATAAGTTTGATAAGAAAAAATCATTAAGAGCAGAGGTGCAATATTTATATACAGATGAGGATTTAGGACAGTTTGCATTTGCTTTACTAGAATTCAGTGTAGCACCACATTGGATCATTACAGCATCTGATATGGTCAATGTAAAGCCTAAGAAAGCAGCTGAAATTGTGCATTATCCACGTTTGGCAATTGTTTATGTTAATAAGTCGAATCGCTTTAGTATTGCATTCGTAAGGCAAGTGGCAGGGGTAGTGTGTTCAGGCGGTATTTGCCGTCCAGAACCTGCATTTACTGGTGTTAAAGTAGGCGTAACTTCTGCTTTTTAATTTTTTTTAGAATAAATTGCTAAGAGTTCATTATATTTAGAGAGTGATGGTATTTTTGTACCATCACTCTTTTTAATTCATTGGGGTTCTTGACAACTCTACTCTAAAATTATATCAAACATGAAAAAAATCTTACTTCTACTTTGTTTTGCTATTAGTCATCAGTTTTTAATGGCACAATGTACACCAGATACTGATGCGACTACATGGGGATTACACCCAGTTCCTAGTGTCGATTTAAATGGCTTGGGAGCTGTTCCTGAAACACCAGCTTATATAGGTGCTGATTATTCTTATACTTTTACGGTAGTGATACCCAGTAACTTGGAAGTCCCTGGAATAGGTTCAATAGGTGTAACACAAGCAGTCGTTACGAGCGTCGATGGTTTGCCATCAGGAATGATATTTGATGATTGCTCTTCATCTAATTGTACATTCCCTGGAGGAACGACAGGCTGTTTCAATGTATCTGGAATACCAGATGCTACCAACACACCTGGAAATTATCCAATAACTATCAATGTGACTATTTCAGGAATGGTAGGTCCACTTCCTACTCCACCTATAGAAATTTCTTTCCCTCCGATTAGCTCAGCCCTTAATCCATTTGATTTTCCATTAGATCCTTATGCGATTACATTGAACTTCCCTGTAAGTAATTCTAATTTACTGGAAAATGAATTGAGCGTAAGCGAAAACAAACCTAATCCATTTTCTAATACTACGCTTATTGATGTAGAAGTAGAAAAAAGTGGAGATTATACGTTTACAGTAACTAATTTATTGGGTAAGGAAATCTTGAAAGAAGAATATTCATTTGCTACGGGTAAGAATATTATCGAATTTGATGGTTCTAATTTGAGTAACGGAATGTATATTTATTCATTGAGTAGCGAAGCTGGTTCAATAGCTAATAAGATGTTGATAAGTAAGTAATCCAACAACTTCCTAAGACAATAAAAAAAGATACCAATCTTTCGTCCAAAAATTAGATAATAAAATCTATGGACAAAAGATTGGTATCTTTTTTTATTGTCTTATTGAGAACGTATATATTATTTAATAGTAGTATCTCTTTCTACCTGTTTTAATGCGTTCAATTCCCTCAATGCTTCTTGCAGTAATCCTTCCACTTTTTGTAATCTAATATCCATGTCTGTTCCTCCTATAGAAGGAGAAGTAATATTTGGATTACTAGGATCTATCGTATTACTGATCACTTCCTTGGATTGTAACCAATTTTCAAAATCCTCCCTTTCTATAAATTCTATCATTTCTCCACCTTCAGTAGCTTCTACTACCACAGTTGCGGAAACTCTAGTCTTATCTAGTGAAGAAATCGAAAACTTCCAATACAAAACTTCTTTACCACCTTCATTTTTAGTCAAATAACAAGGTTCTAGTGCGACCATCGTTCCTGAATTACCATCGAACCAATGATAGCCTTTCAAAGAATAGACCTTAGACATTGCTCCTCTTGGACCAATAATCGGTTCCGTACTAGGTGGTTCATACATGAATATTTCGCCAGTTTGAGCATTTTGATAATACATTCTGAATAATCCTCTACCTGAACCTTGTGGTTCTGTATCAATAACTAAATAGGTATCTCCACTATCTGTATAAATGACTAAAGGATATTCGTTATTAGGTAAATTAGGAATGGATAACATACCATCTATACTCGTAAATGTATTCCAAAACCCTACTGCATAATCTTGTACAGCTATATATTCCCTCATCAAAGCAAGCGGAGCCATCCATTTTCCTTTGAAACGAGGGTCTGTTTTAATTTCTTCTCTTGTATAATTCGTGATATTTCCAGCTTCATCAATCACAGCACTACCAGACCAATACGGAATGAAGAAAAAAGGAAATCCATACTTATATTTAATCTTAGGAGCTACTGCGTAAAATTTATCTGGATCGCCTAGCGTGATATAATGAATTCTAGGATACTGAGCAAAGAAATCATCGAAATATAATTGCCTCTCTATATTATCTGTATAGAGCATTTCTTCTCCTATCTCAAAAGGCTGATCTATTCGCTGAATGACGGTATCTTTATCAAAATCATCTTCATACTTAATAAATCCAGGGTTCTTTTTCATGTATTGTGGTCGCAAACCATCAGGCGTAATCGGTGCAACATAACCAAATCCATCATCTTGCAAATATGGTCTAGCATGCTCCCAATCTACTTTTTCAGTTCTAGCTCTTACGGTACTTTCCATCTGATTATAAGCAACTATCCTTGGCGTAAAACGGAATACATTTTTATTGACAGGAATGTAAGCATCTAGTTCTGTAATATCGCTAGCTACTTTGTGATACATATAATATTCAGATACTTTATTGAAAAGCATCGTTCCAAAAATGAATGTACTCATCGCTAATATTCCCCACATTGTAGCAGTTCCTTGATTCTTCTTGGCATAAGCCACTAGTGCTCGATATATGAAAAACAAAAAGAATACGCCCAATAATAAATAAGGCAATCCTTCCACTAAAAAATTGAAGAATATTCCATTGACAATACTAGGATCTATAAAATAGAATAGTACACAAAACAGCAAAAGAGAAGCAGTTCCTCTCAAGATCCATTTTTTACCTATTTTTTTAAAATCGAAATCTTCTAAGTTGATTTCTCTACGTTGGTTTTTATTTCCTTCCATGTTTTATGATTTTATCGCTTCTTATTACAACTCCAATATACTCGAAAAAGATGCAGGTTTTAGATAAATCTGACTCAAATTTCTATAAGGGATGAGAAATAAATAAACGATACAACTTATAACGCAGTATTTTTGCTTGCTAATAAGGCAAAAAACGCAGATATAGCCGTAGCTATGGCGAGTATTTTCAACGAAGTTAGCAAACAAAAAGGCAAGTTAGAATGTAGCGTTTATTTGTTTCTCGTCCCTAAGTAGTGCTTTGGTAAACCTTTTAGGTTTGCTAAAGCTAGATTTTTTACTCACTTTTAGCAAAATCAAAAGTTTATTAAAAGAAAAGTACAGCATTAAAATTTACAAGTAATATATGGTTTTAAATAAATTCAAGATACCAGCCAATATCCATTATATTTGAGCCATGAAAACATTCTTTTCTCTATTCTCCTATAAAAGGATTTTTATTACTAATATCATCATTCCGATTTTATTAGGGTTTTTAATGATGACAATCATTGGAAGATCCATTTCTCGCAAAATGAATCATTTTGATTCTACCTTTTCTTTGGGATTGGTAAATCTTGATGAAGGGAATGAATTGGCTACTGAAATAAAAAAGAGAAAAGATATTCAATTAGTAGAAGGAATAACTCAGCAAAATATCTCTAAAAAACTAAAAGAAAATGAAATAGACTTAGCCTTAGTGATACCAGAAGACTTCTCAAAAAGTATTGCTCAAGGAGGAAAAATAGCACTCCAATTATATCATGAAAATAACTTAACTCAGATAGACGACCTCATGTCTTCTATTTCTGATTTTGAGGAAAATATTATTAAAACAAGATTGGATAGTATAGGTCGTAATAACGCTTTTATCAATCCTATAGAAATTGATAATGTCTATGATTCCAATTTCACGGAAACTACGAATAAAACCATTAGTAATTATGGCCCATTACTATTATTCATTTTTGGTTTTGCAGGATTGATACTTCCTAGCATCATCATTTTTTCTGAAGCGAAGGAAAAACGAAATATAAAATCACTTACATTATTAGATAAGTTACTAGGTATATCTATTTGGGGAGTATTCTCAGGAATGTTGTTTTTATTGGGATTATGGTTATCCATATGGTTCATGAGTGGTCTTCCTGCTTTCATCAAAGGATTTTTTAAACAGTATTTTACGATTATTAATACCTTACATTTTACTTGGGTATTCTTATTAGCTCATTTTTTCTGGGTATCATTACTTTCATTTTTTAATGCTAAAGCAGAAAGACATATAGGAGCATTAGGGATTTCTTATTTCATTTTCTCCTTGTTTTTATTCGGCCTAGCTTTTTCTTCTGCCTTCCTTCCTCTGTTTGAAGAGGGGAATTCCATTATTTTTGCCTTCATTCCTATTATTAATGCACTAGCAGTCATCAAAAAAATATTACTAGGAACAGGAATCGATTTTATCTTTATATTGTTATCAATATTAAGCTTTCTTCTTTGGGGAGGGCTAGGTTATTTTATACTGAAAAAACAAACTGCTTGAATCCAGAATTATTCATATCAGAAGAAACATCACAATATTTCGCGACAGTCGTCTTACCAATCGCTGTACGAAAATCCTACACCTATGCCATTCCGCCGGATTTACTAGATAAAATCAAATTTGGAATAAGAGTTGAAGTACCTTTTGGAAAAAGTAAACTCTATGCAGGTATTGTAAAAGAAGTCAGCGAAGAAGCTCCAAACTATAAAACTAAACGTATTATTTCTGTCATAGACGAAGAGCCTGTCATCACAAAAAACCAGATGAGACTTTGGCAATGGATGGCAGATTACTATTGCTGCACATTAGGAGAAGTGATGAATGCTTCTCTTCCGTCTGGATTGAAACTAGCGAGTGAAAGTAGAATTATACTAAGTTCATCGTATGATGAAAATCGAGATGGACAAAACCTCACAGACAACGAATTTATCATAGCAGAAGCCTTGACGCTACAGAATGAATTGAAGATTGAAGATGTCAAAAAGATATTGAATAGGAAGACCATTTATCCTATTATTAAAAGTATGTTGGATAAAAAGGTCATTTTTATATATGAGGAATTGAAAGAAAAATTCAAAGCAAAAACAATTTCTTGTGTCCGTTTTCAAGAACCTTATCTCTCAGATGGAACTTTGCTAAAAGAAGCCTTTGAAAAAACAAAACGCTCTGGTAAGCAACAAGAAGCACTCATGGCTTATTTGCAATTGAGCAAAAAAAATGAGTTTGTCAAAAGGCAAGAGATTTGCACATTAGCTGGTACAGATACTTCTGTTATTAAGGCTATTGAGAAAAAAGGAATCTTTGAAATTTATAAAAGAGAAGTCAGTAGGCTAGGAGGATATTCTGAAAAAATGACAGATTTGAGTCCATTATCTACTCAGCAAGAAAATGCTTTAGCAGAAATTGATGTCAAATTTAAAGAAAAGGAAGTCATCTTATTACATGGTGTAACGGGAAGTGGAAAAACGAGGGTCTATATAGAATTGATGAAAAAGGCGATAGAGAACGGAGAACAGATTTTATATCTCCTTCCAGAAATTGCCTTGACTACGCAGATCGTTGGTCGTTTGCAAAAGGTATTTGGAGATAAAATTATGGTCTATCATAGTCGCATGAATAACAACGAAAGGGTAGAACTCTGGCGTTCAGCTCATGCGGGAAAACCTATTTTGTTAGGAGCGAGATCCAGTCTTTTTCTTCCTTTTACTAATCTAAAACTCATCATCGTAGATGAGGAACACGATCCTTCATTCAAGCAAAATGATCCAGCTCCTAGATATAATGCTAGAGATACCGCTGTTTTTATGTCATACCTCTATGGTGCTAAAGTGATTTTAGGAACAGCTACACCATCTTTAGAAACATATAGAAATGTATTGGCGAGTAAATATGGCTTAGTAGAAATGCCAGAGCGATTTGGAGGATTGAAATTGCCAGAAGTTATTTTGGCAGATATGAAAGATGAGTCTAAGAAACGTAAGATGCAATCGCATTTTACTTCCATACTCATAGAGGAACTCACAGCAGCATTAGAACGGGGAGAGCAAGCCATTCTTTTCCAAAATAGACGAGGATATTCTCCTACTGTGATGTGTACTACTTGTGGTTGGAAATCAGAATGTGTGCATTGTGATGTGAGTTTGACTTATCATAAATATTCTGATCAGTTGCGATGTCATTACTGTGGATATAAGTCGGAAGTACCACAAACTTGTGCTGCTTGTGGTAATGTTCATTTAGATTTAAAAGGATTTGGAACAGAAAAAATAGCTGATGAATTACAAATCTATATGCCAACGGGAACGAAGATCGCTCGAATGGATTGGGATACAGTAAAGGGCAAAAATTCATTAGAAAAACTCATCAATGATTTCGAGGAAAAACGCATAGATATTCTCGTAGGAACGCAAATGGTTACGAAGGGCTTAGATTTTGATAATGTAGGATTGGTAGGAATTTTGAGTGCGGATCATTTGATTCATTTTCCTGATTTCAGAGCAAGTGAACGAGCTTTTCAGCTCATGCTTCAAGTGAGTGGAAGAGCAGGACGAAAACACAAACAAGGCAAAGTCGTCATTCAAACCTATAAAACAGATCATCCTTTAGTTTTGGATGTGCTGAATAATGATTTTAGAGGATTTTTAAAACGAGAAATGACAGAACGGAGAAATTTTAAATATCCACCCTTTCGTCGTCTCATTAAAATCAGTCTAAAACATAAGAAGCGAGGTACTGTCCAACAAGCAGCAGAGTATTTTGGTAATGAATTGAGGATAAAATTTAAAGATCAAGTAATAGGTCCTGCAGAACCAGGAATACCTAGAGTTCGTTCATTTTATTTGCAGGATATTATTCTGAAATTAGATAAAAACGCTCGCTTGCTCAAGGAAGCAAAAGATCGAATTCATACTATACAAACTGCTCTGCATAAGACTAAAGGCTTTTCTACAGTGAGAATAATAGTGGATGTAGATCCATATTGATTAGATATTGATATGCTGAGATTTTGAGATATTAAGATAAAAGGATTCTTTTAAAATGAATTAGATTTGAACTTGATTTTTTAAAGGTGTATTTTTGAGCCAAAGAATTATAGCCCAACCATATGTTTTGGATTATCATAGGCATTATTGTTACTCTAGTTTTATCTGCGATGTTTTCGGGGATGGAGATAGCGTTTATTTCTGCTGGTAAACTCAATATTGAAATTAGTAAAAGTACAGGCTCTAAACGAGGACGTATCATTGCTAATTTTTTTGATAATCCTAATGATTTTCTGAGTAGTATGCTAGTGGGAAATAATATTTCCCTAGTTACTTTTTCCTTGCTTTTGGATGGATTGCTACAGCCAGTTATAGAGCCATTTTTTACACAGATAGCTCCAGGTTGGTTTCCTGAAAAATTCATTACCGTATTTCCGCTCACTATTATTACGACGATTATCGTATTAATATTTGGAGAGTTTTTGCCAAAGATATTATTTAGATTATTTGCCAATAAAATACTCTTTTCCCTCGCTTATCCTGTTGCATTTTTTCAGTGGCTATTGACACCAATTTCTTGGCTGATGGTCAATCTGTCTGAAAAATTTCTAAGAACAGTAATGAAAATACCAACAGAAGAAACTGTAGATGTATTTACTCGCTTGGATTTGGCGAAATTTGTAGAATCTACAAGTATGCGAGGACAAGCCAGTGAGTTATTGGATACAGAAATGTTCAGT
The DNA here is from genome assembly GCA_051275765.1 of Maribacter sp. Classification (GTDB taxonomy): domain Bacteria; phylum Bacteroidota; class Bacteroidia; order Chitinophagales; family Saprospiraceae; genus JAHDCE01. Next base: position 43,469 of record JBNMOV010000001.1, read on the forward strand.
AATGTACTGGATATGCAACAGACTCGTGTACGAAACTGCATGATTCCACGTACAGAAATAGAAGGCGTAGAAATTAATGATGGGGTAGAGGAGTTACTAGAACTTTTCATAGAAACGAATCTTTCCAAAATCATTATTTATCAAGAAAGTATAGATGATATTATAGGTTATGTGCATCATCAGCATTTATTGGACAGACCTAAAAGCATTCGTTCTGTAGTGCGGAATATTCCTATCGTTCCAGAAGCTATGCGAATACAGAATCTGATGAATTTATTCATTAGAGAGCGGATTAATGTTGCTTGTGTGGTAGATGAATTTGGAGGAACATCTGGTATTATTACTTTGGAGGATATACTAGAAGAAATATTTGGAGAAATAGAGGATGAGCATGATATCAGCGAAGAACTGTTAGAAGAAGAAATTTCTCCTTTCGAATATCGTTTTTCTGGAAGATTGGAAATAGATCATCTCAATGAAAAATACGAAAATATCAATTTTCCTGAAGGAGAATACTCTACTTTGTCTGGTTATGTCGTTATGACTACAGGGAACATCCCAGCAGAAAACGAAGTTGTTGAATTAGATGGTTATTCATTTAAATTAGAAATGGTCAGCGATACAAAGCTGGAAACCATACGAGTTTTCGTATCAGAAGATGACGACGACGAGTGAAGGAAATTGTAAAGCAAATAGTTATCTCAATATCTAAAAAAACATGAAAGAAAGATTCCTGGATTGGTATTATACTTTTCCTATTCAATTGGTAGTACTCCATTTGAAAAGTAATCTTTTTTTATTATTCCTTTGGGTAATTACCTTGATGTTTGCCTTAGGACTTGTAGGATTTAGGAAAGGCTGGATGTACCTTTTTCTGACTCCAGAATATTTTGGAGAAGTAGGCTTTTGGAGTTTTACTTTACTAGGAATGACTTTTACTGGTTTTCTAGTTACATGGAATATTACAACCTATATTTTACATTCGCCACAGTTTCCATTCCTCGCTTCTTTGCAACGTCCTTTTACTAAGTTTTTTATGAATAATGCTTTGATTCCTCTAGGATTCATCATTATTTTTCTTTGGAAATTAATTGATTTTCAATGGTCTTATGAGTGCTGGGATGGCTGGACTATTTTCAATAATGTACTAGGTTTTGTTTTTGGTTTAATGACTTCATTGCTCCTTACGATCATTTATTTTCAATTGACGAATAAGGATATTTTCAGTTTTGTGAATCCAGACGAGGAGAAAAACCCACCCAATCTCAAACGTTCTATCCTTCCTGGAAATCGTACTTTAACGATAGAAACTATCAAAAGTCCAGATTATACCAAAGTACGTTCTTACCTAAATGAATCCTTCAAGTGGCGACCTATTCGTATTGTATCTCATTACGAAGAAAAATTCTTGATTAAAGTTTTCAGACAAAACCATGCGAATGCCATAGTGGTGCAGATGGTCAGTATTATTACTTTAATTATAATGGGTTACATGATAGAGAATCCTTATTTTAGGATTCCCGCAGGAGCGAGTTTCTTTATCTTTTTATCGGTCATTACCGCCTTGGCAGGAGTACTAAGTTATTGGCTGCACAAATGGACGTTTCTCTTCACATTAGTCTTGATTGTATTTATTAATACACTGACTAAACACGAAATTATAGATCCAAAAAATAAAGCATTCGGATTAGTTTATGATAGGGAACAGGTGGAATATACCTATGATAAAATGAAAGAAATTCATTCACGAGAAAACATAGAAAAAGATAAAGTAGAAACCATTAGTATCCTAAATAAATGGAAAGCAAAACAACCTAAAAGTAAGCTGAGGAAAAAACCTAAAATGGTTATCATAGGAACAAGTGGCGGTGGACTTCGTGCTTCACTCTGGACAATGCAGGTTCTCCAAAAAGCTAATGAAGCCACTGCAGGAAGATTTATGGATAATACGACATTGATTACTGGAGCATCTGGAGGAATGATCAGTGCAGCGTATTATAGAGAATTAATGTTAAGGAAAAAGCAAGGAGAAGATATAGATTTGGCGAGTCAAGAATATCTGGATAATACTGGTCTCGACTTGTTGAATGCAGTGATATTTACCTTAGTTACTAATGATATTTTCATGCCTTGGGGTAGATTTGAGGAAAATGGACAGAAATACCCAAAGGATAGAGGATATATCTTTGAATGGCAACTCAATCAAAATTTGGATAACGGTCTGGATAAAAAATTAGGCGATTATAGAGAACCAGAACTCAATGCGGATATTCCTATGATGTTCCTCGCTCCAGCTATCGTGAATGATGGCAGAAAATTATTGATATCTCCTGTAGGAGTTTCTTATATGGCGACTCCACCTCATGGTCCTGATTATCGAGAGATAGGTAGTGATGCCATAGATTTTAGGAAACTAATGCAAGGAAACGATCCAGATAGCCTAAGATTTTCGACAGCCATTCGTGCTAATGCTTCTTTTCCTTATATTTTGCCTAATGTATCATTACCCACAGAGCCTAGAATAGAACTGGCAGATGCTGGTTTTATGGATAATATGGGACTGAATTCTGGACATCGCTTTGCTCATGTATTCGAGGAATGGATAAAAGAAAATACAAGTGGAATCGTCTTTGTAGTCATTAGAGGTTCTGATCCACAGGATAAGCCTATTTCTGAAAGACAAGGATTTGTAGAATCTGCCATTAATCCAGTCAGGATTATGAGAAGGATTGTTGATATACAAGATTTTGAACAAGATAATTTACTGAGTTATACCTTAGATATGTTTGGAGAGGATTTCATAGAATTTATTCCATTCTCATACAAAGAAGGAAACGACAGTAATCCAGCATCCATGAGTCTTCATTTGACAGAAAGAGAAAAGATAGATGTGATCAATTCTTTTTATCATCTTGACAATCAAGAAAGTCTTAAACGATTGAAAGATGCGTTGAGGTAAATCGCTAACGTTTAGTAAATTTGCAAAGTTTGCTAAACGTAGGTAGGGAACAAACCTTAATAAATAAACGAACGAACCCTAATTTTAACATTTTTGTGAACCTTACGTTTAGCAAACCTTTTAGTTTTACCAAACATATAGAATACCTAACGAACCTTTATCATGCGTAACGAATTTATAGTATTCTCCATTATTTCCATATTGGCAATAAGCTTAATTTCTTATTTTTTGTGGACGCCATTCTGGTGGGCATTTGTTGGTTTTGGACCTATTATCCTATTAGGATTATATGATATATTACAGAGGAAACATGCTCTTCTGCGAGTATTTCCACTATTAGGTAGAGGACGATATTGGATGGAATTTTTAAGACCTAAATTGTATCAATATTTTATAGAATCCGACACGAATGGAAGACCATTGAACAGGGTAAATAGATCTGTTGTATATCAACGAGCAAAGAAGGAATTAGATACGGTTCCTTTTGGTACGCAAATGGATGTTTATGAAGAAGGCTATGAATGGGTCAATCATTCCATAGGAGCATTAGACGCTCATAATTTACCTGTCAATCCTAAAGTGCGAGTAGGTGGCAAAGATTGTACGCAACCTTATGATTTGAGTTTATTGAATGTATCTGCGATGAGTTTTGGTTCATTGAGTAAGAATGCGATCATGTCATTAAATGGTGGAGCGAAGATTGGTAATTTTGCACATAATACAGGCGAAGGAGGTATCAGTCCATATCATACCAAATTTGGAGGAGATTTGATTTACCAATTAGGAACAGGATACTTTGGTGCAAGAGCAGATGATGGCAATTTCTCTCCAGAGAAATTCAAAGCACTCATGGGTAATACGCCAAGTGTAAAAATGATAGAGCTCAAACTATCACAAGGAGCAAAACCTGGACATGGAGGTATTTTGCCAGCTAAAAAGAATACAGAAGAAATTTCTAAAATACGTGGTGTTGAAAAAGGAACGGATGTAAATTCGCCACCTTTTCATAAGGCATTTAATACCCCAAAAGGCTTATTGGAATTCATACAGCAACTTAGAAAATTATCAGGAGGAAGACCTGTAGGTTTCAAATTATGTGTTGGTAAAAAGAGTGAATTTATTGGCGTATGTAAAGCGATGATAGAAACAAATATCTTACCTGATTTTATTACAGTAGATGGTGGAGAAGGAGGAACTGGTGCAGCACCTTTTGAATTTTCTAATTCTGTAGGAACGCCTTTCAAAGATGGTCTGACTTTCGTTCATGATGCTTTGGTAGGCTTTGGATTGAGGAGTCAAATCAAACTCATTGCGAGCGGAAAAGTGATGACAGGATTTCATATTTATCGAGCATTGGCATTAGGAGCAGATGCTTGTAATTCTGCTCGAGCGATGATGCTCGCATTAGGTTGTATTCAAGCATTGGAATGCAATAAAAATTCATGTCCTACGGGAGTTGCTACACAAGATCCAGAATTGGTAGCAGGATTGGTGGTGAGTGATAAAAAACAGCGTATTGCTAATTATCATGAACAAACGGTAGAAGGTTTTGTAGAATTAATGGCGGCTACAGGAATTACGGATTTGAAAGATATTAATCGCTCTACGGTTTGTAGAAGAGTGAGTACGATAGAAACAAAGAGATATGATGAGATTTTTCCTGAAGTAACTGGCAGATCTCTATTAGATAAATCTACTGTGCCTAGCGATTGGCAATATGATTGGAAAGCGGGGAGTAGTGATAGGTTTTAGGAACTAATTATTAAAAACCCACAGGATCGAAAATTCAATCCTGTGGATTTAATGAAAATTTAGGAGATATCATTCATATACCAAGCATTTTTGCTTAATCATTTCTTCCATTATTCAATTTAATGATAGGCTTTTGAGCTTCTAACTTTGCAGCAGATTCAATAACTGGTGCATTCTCATCATCTTGATTAGAGATCTGAGGTGTTGTATTTTCAGCATGATTATGATTATGTTCTGCCTCAGCAGACATTCCTTCCTCTTGAAGATGGCTAGTAATCAAACTAACTTGCTCTTTCAATAGATCTAACTCAGTTCTTAATTGAGTAATTTCTTCATTCTTTACATCTAGTTTTGCTTGTTGCTCTTGAACAGCTTGAATCAAAACAGGAACTAGTTTGATGTAATTCACGCCTTTTAATGCAATCTTTTCTCCATTGAGTTCTACAATAGAATGCTCCTTGCTGATAGCTTCTGGTACGATTACTTCTACTTCCTGAGCAATCAAACCAATTTGATCATTTGTAGGTAAATTCAGATTTTTAAAATTCCCTGCATCATACTGATATTTCTTAGCAGATAATTGCATCACTTCCTTTAATCCATAATCAGAATCTTCGATATTCTTTTTAATTCTTCTGTCAGAAAGAACATAGATATCGCCATTGATGGCAGCATCTCCATTCACATAGAATTTTTGAGTTTGATCAACATCAGTTCCTATAGTAACTGTACCATCTGCTTGAATGACAATTGCATCATCAGTACCTGCACCAGCTCTAATCCTAAAAGGTAATGCACTACTATTAGTAGCATCCCTAATAAAAAAATTGGTCTCGTTTCCAGCTACATCCCAAGTTTGAGGCGTAAAACCACTAGTTCCGTCTTGTTCTAAGCGTATAATAGGAGTGTCTCCATTAGCTATATGCATTTCCACTAGAGGACTGGCAGTTCCTATACCAATATTCCCAGCACTACTCATGAAAAATGAATTGGCGGGAGCACCAGCGGATAGCTTAAATATGCTTCTCCCTGCAGTAGCATCATCAATACTGAAGTAATTAGCACCACCATTGTCTGAATCATTGATGGTAATACGCCAGTCATTGGCTGCAAAACCAGCAGATGCTGATGTATCATCAAAATGGATTCTTAGATTGTTTTCCACAAATCTCTGGCTGTCAAATCCATAAGTCGGATTAGTGGGACAGTCTATTCCAATGCATTGACTACCTGTAATAGTAACATCAGTCGCATGGGTTTGGGATTTTAAAGTCCCAAAGCATAGCATAAAAGCTGCTGTAAATGTTAAGAAATGTTTTCTCATGTCAGTTGGTTTAAAAATTAAAAAATGATGGCTTATTATGTCAAAAATGTTTAGAAATAAATCCTTATTTCATTTCTATGTAATGTGTTTGATTGATTTCTAATGTCTTGATATATTGTGTCTTGCCATTAGGCCATTGAATTTCTAGACTAGGTTTTTTATTGTTATCCCCTAGTCCAAAATAGAGCGTTTTAGGATGCACAGATAGATAGCCTGTGGTACTATGGATTTCTTTCCAATAGGTATTTCCGTCAGCTGTTTTTAAAATAATTTTAGCACCTATAGCATCTTTATTGACCTTTTGCTCTGGATTACCTATCAGTTGGATAGCCACCCAATTGGCTTTGTTCTTTTCTGAATGATTTTCAAAGAGTTTAGCACTGCCTTGATAGTCATTGATAATAATATCTAAATCTCCATCTTGATCCATATCTAGATATGCTGCTGAACGAGATGTTCCCTTAAAAGAAAGTGGTGAAAGAGAATCGTTAACCACTTCCAAAAGACCCCCTTTATTTTCAAAGAGGATATTGGCTTCTGCATTACTATTGGCGAAGGTTACACTTTTGTTTTTACTGCCTTCATTTTCAAAATAAGCGTTTTTAGATCCATATACACTGTATGGATTCATGCCTGTAAGACAATATAAATCTTCATCTCCGTCATTATCATAATCAAAGAAATCAGCATCCCAAGACCAGCCTGTAGCAGAATATCCTCTACCTATATCTTTAGATAAATCATAAGTAGGATGCGACTTTTCTCCTCTTTTGGAAATGAATAAATCATTGGCTTCTACTACTCGCATTGTCGCTAATGTATTGGCATTAAAATGAGCTTTGGTGTCAGCGTTAGGAGATACATATTTATCATCTTTATCCATGACAACTATATTAGAAATATAGAAATCAGGTAGTTGATCTTGATTGAGATCTGCTATACCAATATTCATAGTATAGGAAGGTTTATCTGTTCCCATTTCTAAGCTATGATCGCTGAATGTACCATCTTGATTATTGATATAATAGGCATTTGTACCAAAATCATTACCTACGATAATATCTTGCCATCCATCTCCATTAATATCTGCATGTCCTACCGCTTGAGTCCAACCGTTATTTTGTAGTCCAGATTTTTCAGATACATCTTCAAACTTGAAATCACCTTTGTTTTGTAATAAAACATTGGGTAAGCCATTCGTATTGTGACGTTTAAGGGTAGGGAGTTCGCCAGCTGGATAGTTACCAAAATAACCAATGTAAATATCCAATAAGCCATCATTATTGACATCTAAAACAGTTGCTGGACCACCAATCAAATTTTTCCCACCTAGATTTGCCTTGTCTGTTACATCTTCAAAAGTATTATCTCCGTTATTTCTATATAGGCGATGCACATCATTGGCGTAAGTAATCAAAATATCTTTCCAACCATCGTTATCAAAATCATTGATAATAGGTTGTCTAGGTTCTCCATGAGTGCCATCTAGACGTTTCCAATCCAAACCAGCAGATAACGTAATATTCTTAAATCCTTTTCCTTTTTGATTAATCAATAGTTGGTTTCCTTTTCCACTCAATAAAAGAATATCTGTCCAGCCATCATTATTAATATCTTCAGCGGCTACTCCTCCACCTCCAAAAGCAGGAGGAATGGCTAATCTGGCGAGTTGTTCATCTTCCTTGATTATATAACTTCTAATCAAGCGATTCAGCCAGTCTGAATTACGATGCTCAAATGAGATGCCATACATGTCTGTAACATCTGTAAATGTTGTCTGACTAGTTTTTACTTTTTTGTTGGGTTTAGATACGATAGGATTCTTATTTTCTTGTTTTTCAGTCTCGTTGTGTACAAGGATTTTGGACTGAATAAGTAACATCGCATTATAAATATCATTTTGGGATAATACTTCTCTTTTTGCTTTTTTGGTTTCTTCTCCTGCTAATCTGAATACCAATAAGGAAAATTGGGCAATAGCTTCTGCAGACATTTCCATGGCGAATGGATCCATAGGAATTTCCATACTTTCTGAAAAATCCTCTAAAGTAAATTTCAGGTATTGCCAATGAATACCATTATCTCTCAGTGCATCTAAATCATAGGCTTCGATGGTTATCGTTTCTTTTGTACCTAAACGATGAAAGTAAGTTACGTCCTCAAAATTATTAATCGTATGAGGAAGATAGGATTGGACTACTTCATAAATATCATCATATTCAATAGCTTTTTTCTGCTGAGAAAGAGCTTTGCTGTGAGCATCTTGCACAAGTGTTAAAGCAAATGCGATGGTGGTTTCTGTAAAGTAATTTTTTAAGGCTATGGATTCATCCTTTTCTGTAGGCCAACGTACTTTGGCAAAATATACTTGGATATTTCGCAAGAATACAGCTTGGCTAATTTGATTGTAGCTTTTGTAAGATTCCAATTTTTTTTGAATGATTTCAGAATGGAATGTCTGTGGATTTATAGGTGTAGCAGTCGTGGATTTAGGTTTAGTTGGTTTGATATTTTCTTGAAATTGAGGTATCAATCTGCTGAATGCAGATTGTATGTGTTGGAGTTCAATATTGGGACTATTATCTTTTCTAGCTAATACATCTGATTGCTGTAGCAATGAAATGATGAAAATATCTAAGGTTTCTTTGAATAGTTGGAGCGTCTTATCATTGAGTGTGCAATATTTTTCATTGCTAAAAAGAGCTGCTTGATTGACGGAAAGAATAGCTCTCAAAGTATATGCTACAGAACTATATTGTCTATAATCTCTTTGACTGATTTGAATGGTCGTTTTAGGGAATTGGACAGTAATTCCTTTTTCTGAATTTTTATATGAAAAATAGGGATCTAGTACAGCATTAAAAACTTGAATAGAATCTGAGAAATTCTTTGATATTTCGAGTGCATGACTGTATTCTAACCAGAGCTGTTTAACAATTTTCTTTTGGATATTGATACGCTCATTTCTAGCTTCAAAACTAAGTGGAGTGCCATACATAAAGTCTTCTAGTCGAGAAGCTGTAGCATGACATTTGGGATCTCGTTGTCCTTCTAGCTCTGAAATATGACCAATAATGAGGTTGCCTTTTTCTTGTGCATAAGTGAAATTGATGTCACATAAAAGCATGACAATAAATAAAGAAAACAAGAATGATTTCCTTAAAAAAAAATTACTTACAATAGGTTTAGAGGATGAATTTTTTCCTCGAATTAAATTTTTCATTTATCCTTAAATAAAATAACAATAGAGTCTATATAATAGCTAGGTTCTATTTGATTACTATCAAATATGAACGATGGGCTGTTAGGATTAATTATGTTTGGATTAAAAGAAAAGGGTAATAGTATGTAAACGTGTGTATGTTTTATGTTGTTACAATATAGGAATTATTTTTAAATTTTAGTCACAAAAAGATAGGTGTTGGGATGTCACCAGAGAAGCACCCACTCCTAAATCTTTAAAGAGCGTTATAGATTTTGAAGATTATAAAAATATAGATGGTGTTTTTATTCCATTTAAACAGTCTGTCCAAATGGGTAAACCAAAGAATCAAACAATAAAGTATATCCATCAAGTTACTATTACTAAATTTGAGTGGGACAATTTCCCTCTTTCAGACATACGATCATTTTCTGAAATTGAAGTAGTCGGAGATGATAAACTATACAAGAATTAAAAGTCCTAATAATTCTTTTATTAAGAAGTTGGTACAACAAATGTAAAACGTCAATGTGACTCTAATGCATAAAGTTGGGTTTAAAGCCAGCGTTATAAATTTAATTACTTTACTAAAACCTCATCCACAAACAACCAAGCATCCGCCCC
>JBNMOV010000002.1:0-34611 GCA_051275765.1 Maribacter sp.
TTAAAAAACATAACATATGTTTTATGCCGAATCAATTACACTTTTCAGCATTCCAATAACTATGCCCTCGATCTTTTCTACATTTCCAACTTTTCTTTATTGAAATAATGGCCCATTTTCCTTTAACATCCTGCAATAACATGATGTATTTTTCTGCTAATAAGGAATCATCTAAAAGATTACTGTGGATGAGTTCCACTTCTATTTCGCCATTATCTAATGTTTTTTCAGCTACTTCTATTTTTTGATTCCCTTCATTAGTTTCTGGTTCCAGAGGATAATACAAAGCCATGATTTCTTTTGGATTTAAGCTATCTTTTATAGCTACTAGTTTCTTATTGGTCGCTTCAATATCTAGTGCTTCAAATGTTTCAGGAACTGTAACTTCTGGTTCTTTTTCTTCTTGGATTTGGAGAGTATCAGTAGTGTTTTTTTCTGTTTCTATTGGATTACAGGAAAGAATGAATATGGTGGATAGAAGGAATAAGAAGGTTCTCATGGTAGAATTGAATTTACTTCAAAAGATACTATATAGTATCTTTTGTTTGGCAAGACGCGATGCCTCGCGTCTCTACACATTTTTAATTGTTAAAAATGTATGCAATATACCATCAGTCCTCAATATGGGCAAATTGCATATCATACAATTCTCGATAATGACCATTTTCTTTTTGCAGCAAATTTTCATGAGATCCCATTTCTTGGATTTCGCCCTTGTGTAATACCATGATTTTATCAGCATGACGAATGGTAGAAAGTCGATGTGCGATGATAATAGACGTTCGTTTTTCGATTAATCTTTCTATCGCATATTGGATAACGGACTCTGTTTCTGGATCTATAGATGAAGTAGCTTCGTCCAAAATGAGAATATCTGGATCAAAAACCAATGCACGTACAAACGAGATAAGTTGTCGCTGTCCCATAGATAAAGTAGCTCCTCGCTCCATTACTTGGTATTCATAACTACCAGGTAATTTCTCTATAAATTCATGTGCACCAATCATTTTGGCAGCACTGATAACTTCTTCCTTAGTAACAGCAGAATCTCTAAGTGTAATATTTTCCAACACAGTACCAGAAAAAAGAAATACATCTTGCAATACCATGGCTATCCGACTCCTCAAAGCAAATAATTCGTAATCCTTGATGTCTACATCATCTATTAGAATGTTGCCTCCATTCGTTTCATAAAAACGATTGAGGATATTGATAATGGTTGTTTTACCAGAACCAGTACTTCCCACTATTGCCAGCGTTTCGCCTGCTTCTAATTCAAAACTGATATTTTTTAATACCAAATTGATATTATCATAAGCAAAATCTACATTTTTGAATTCAATATTTCCATCTAGATTTTTAGCTTGTATCGTTCCTTTGCTTTCAATAAGGGATTTATTATCCAAAATTCCAAAGACTCGATCCGCTGCTACCAAACCCATCTGTAAGGTATTGAACTTATCTGCCAACATTCGTATAGGTCTAAAAAGCATACCGATATACAAAGGAAAAGAAACCATCACACCAATCGAAACCTGTCCGCTTAATACAGAACCTGCTCCCCACCAAACCATTAAACCCAATGAAGCGGCGGAAAGAATTTCTACGACAGGAAAAAATATCGAATAATACATGATCGTATTGATATTGGCTTCATTGTATTTGCCATTTATTTTTTTGAAACGATCCAGTTCCTGTTCTTCTGCATTGAAAATCTGAACGATTCGCATACCAGTGATTCGCTCTTGTAAAAATGAATTCATCACAGAAACTTGCGTTCTTACAATCTGTATGGCAGCTTTTACTTTTTCCTTGAAAATATAGGTAGCGATAAGAAGGATAGGAATAGTAGTGAGGCAAACTAATGTCAGTGACCAACTCGTATAAAGCATAACTCCCAAAATGACAGTCAAACTAATAATATCTGCAATAATCGTAATAATTCCTTGAGAAAAAATACTATTAATAGTTTCAATATCATTAATAGTTCTAGTGGTGGATTGACCTACAGGAGTATGATCGAAGTGTTTTAGTCGTAAACTGACGATGTGTTGAAAGACCTTGACTCTGAGATCTCTGATTACATTCTGTCCTAGTAGACTGGTGCTGTAAATGAATGTGTATCTCATGGATGCTTGTAGTAATAGAACGCCTATCAAAACCATAAGCATCGTGATCAGCCCTTCGTAATCGAAGCTCATGATGTGATTGTCTACGGTGTATTGGATGAGATAAGGTCGCAGAACTGATACGGGAGCTAGCGTGACGGCGAGTGCTGCTGCAAGGAAAAACATGAGGCGGTAGGGCTTGGCTAGAGTTAGTACTCTGCTTAGTAATTCCCAGTCCATTTTTTTTGTAGAAGGTTCTTTGCTCATATGCTACATCTAACACAGGATTACGCCTGTATGTTCGTGCAGCAAAGGTACTTTTTTTAACTGATTTAAAATAAGGAGATAATACGAGTAATCTATTCCATAGTTGAGGCAACTTTGAAAGTAAAAATAGATGCTTGTATGTCCTTGTTTTTTTCATAATTATAATTTCCCTTCATCAGCAAAACTGAAATATTCATTTTCTGCTATGATGAGATGATCTAGGATATTGATCTCTAGTGTTTCTCCTGCTCGTTTTAGTTTTTTGGTGATCTCTAGATCAGCATGGCTGGGACTGAGATTTCCAGAAGGGTGGTTATGACATAGTATGATGCCGCTTGCTAACATTTCCAAAGCTTTTCTGAAAATTATTTTAGCATCGACAACTGTTCCTGCTACTCCTCCAATACTCACTCGTTCCCTGCCTATGACTTTATTGGCTCTATTCAATAATAATATCCAAAATTCTTCGTGTGGCAAATCCATAATTAAAGGAGCTAATACATGATAAGCATCTTTGCTGGATCTGATTTGTGGTCGTTCTTTGATGTCTGAAAGTTGTCTTCTTCTGCCTAATTCTAGTGCTGCTGCAATAGTGATGGCTTTCGCCTCTCCTATGCCCTTGAACTTCATTAAGTTACTTAATGAAGTTTTTCCTAAATTGTTTAGGTTATTATCGACACTTTTAAGAATTTTTTGAGAAAGGCTGACAGCGGACTCATTCCTTGAACCAGAACCTATCAATATAGCGACCAATTCAGCATCTGAAAGACTAGATTTTCCTTTGGCCAATAGTTTTTCACGAGGACGATCTTCCTCTGCCCAGGATTTAATCGTAAAATGTTCTTCTGTATAGGCTTCTGTCATGAGTAATTTTCCTGCTTAATAATTGAAAAAAGAATCCACTGGACTTCCCAGCAGATTCCAAAATCCATCTATGCTTGATCGTTGCTCACACGTTGAAAGTGGATTAGGTTGATTCTCTTTCAATGCATTTACCTAACAAAGAGTGAGAAAGAAGTCCGATTCCATAAAATTAAGAGTAAAATATTTGCTAATGGCTGTTAAAGTCAATTTTGAAGATGCCGTTTAGCCAAACATCACTAGCCCTAAACCCATAAAAACAAAATTAAAAATCAATGCTAGCCAGAATTTAAAAAAGTAATTCATTCCTTTGATTAACAAGGAAGTATCGTCAGGTTTTTTGGCAAATGTATTATTGTTTTTATAGGTTTTGAATAGGAATAATGAACCAATTAATGAAAATAAAGCACCACAGGAGCACATGATTACTTCTCCTTGATTAGTGTATTGATAATCTATTAGGATTATGGTATAGATAATAAATCCAATAGAAAGTAAGCATAAGAAAATAGCATTGACTAAGGATATAATGGAGAATAGGCGTATTCTTTTGATGAACTTAACTTGTCTAAGTTGGTAGCCGTCTTCTTGGTCGATGATTTCGTTGTCGTCTAATATGTTTTGCATGATTTAGATGAGTTATATATCAGTGATGATTTGAAAAATAAGGGTAGAAAGCATGATTGCTAGGAATAGGCATAAGATTAACCATGCCCAATTCAGATATTTCATTCCCCTAGATAATTTTTCATAATCATTGGTTTGTTTGGCACGTATAAAATAAAAGGAGGATAGCATTAAAGTCATGAATTCAGAAAATAATAATAGGGTAATAGTACAAAAAATCGCTAAAGCTAATAAAATCACCTCGTCTGAAACTCCAGATATGTGATCATTATCTATGATGGTAAAGAAGATTTCAAATCCCAATGTTATTGCAATTATTCCAGCAAGAATAAGGCTGGTTATGATAATGAATACAATGGCGATACTAGCAGGAAATACCTGTATTAATCCTAGTTTTAAAAATATCTGTAATAGTTGTTTCTTAGGCATATAAAGTCATTTGGAATAAAATCTAATATACTTTTTTTATAAAAGATAGTATGAAATTATTTAATAATACTGATAACCAATATCAGTAATTACCTACATGATGTAGTTGAGTTATAAATCGATTATTAATTGAAAAGAAAGATAGAAAATATGATTACTACGAATAAACATAAAACTAACCAGCCCCAATTCAAGTATTTCATTCCTTTAGTCAATCTTTCATAATCATTGGTTTGTTTGGCACGAATGAAATGAAAAGATGATGCGATGAAACTAATTAATCCCGATAAAAAGAATAAACAGATAGATATAGCAATAGAGAATTTTAAAATATCTTTATTGCTTGGTGTAAAACTTCCTCTACTAGACCATGATCTTGGTTGGAAAGCATTATTAAATGCCAATAGGTAAACAATAATTACAATTCCTATTATCATTAGAATAGACAATATTGCAGGCAAAATTTGTACCATTCCTGTTTTAAAAAACACATTTAATATTTCCTTTTTTCGCTGCATCGTCTTTATTTAATAATACGCATAAGATTACGCAAATGATAGATGTCCTAGAGGGACAATCTGTTAATATACTGAGAATTAATTGGTTTTCGGATTGTTAAAAATTCATAGCTTCTGAAAATCAAGCAATTGCTACTAACGTTGGTCTATAAAGCGAATACCGCTAGGTATATAAACAGTAATCAAAAAAAATAGTATTCAGTAGGAACAGCCTGTTTTAAGAATTTTTCTATATTCTGCGTAATATTATTTAATAATATTGATAGCCAATATCAGTAATTATTTTAAAAACAAATAGAGAAAACATGATTGTTATAAATAAACTTAAAATTAACCAAGCCCAATTCATGTGTTTCATTCCTGTGACTAATCTATCATAATCATTGATTTTTTTGGCACGTATAAAATGGAAAGATGATAGAAGAAAAGTGATTAATCCAGAGAGTAAGAAGAGAGAAATAGCACAAAAAATAGCTACAACTACTAAGATTGAATTCGAAGAAGCACTAGTTTCACTAGGGTTTTGTGGATATAAATTTAAGGGATTAAGTATAATTGCAATTACAATGGTTGTAATACCAATTAGACTGATCATTGCTAGAATGACAGGAAATACCTGCACCAATCCTAGATTAAAAAATATCTTGAATAATTGCTTTTTAGTCATATGGAATTACTTGGAATAAGAGCTTAAATATACTGTTTTTTGCAAAGGAGGAATCAAAATGAGTTAATTATCATTTAATGAAGCATCATTATTGATACTTCATTGTCCTTTTATGTAAATTGGGAAAGATTTCAAAAATTGATTAAAAAAATTGAACATGAAAAAGCTATTCATTTCTACTATCGCAGTATTATTTATTCTTTCTAGTGCATTTGCACAAAAGTCTAATGGGAAGTTGAAAACAGAAACTCGTACTGTATCTAGTTATGATAAAATCATGATTTCTGGTTATTATACTGTTGAATTGGTGAGTGGCGAAGAAGGGAAGATAGATATTAAAGGAAAAAATGCTAAGGACATAGCTAATGTGAAGGTAGAAGTAGATGGTCAGACGTTGAAAATATCTGCTAAGGAAAAGGAATCATCGAAAAATTATAAAAACAATCCTATTTATATCACTATTCCTGTAACTGAGGTGAATGCTGTGGCTTTAAACGGATCTGGCGATGTGAGGACTAAAGATTTGGTATTGAAATCATCAGGTATGCAATTATCCCTGATGGGCTCTGGAGATATGGATATAGCAGTAGAATCAGCTAGATTGATTGCTTCTATAACTGGATCTGGAGATTTGAATATTAAGGGAACAAGTAATTACTTACAAGCAAAAGTGAAAGGTTCTGGAGATTTGGATGCTAATTTATTAGAATCTAATATAGTAGATGCGACAGTAACTGGTAGTGGTGATGTAGAAGTTGTGGCTCATAAGAGTATTTCTGCTTCTGTAACAGGATCTGGAGATGTTGAGTACTCTGGTAATCCAGCAGTTGAGAAAATAAAGACAACTGGTTCTGGCGATATTTTTAAAAAGTAATTTTTAAATGGCTTCATTGTCTTTTGATGGCAATAAAAATCCTAATAGCAAGTGCTATTAGGATTTTTGTATTATTTGGAGGGCTTAACCAATTTAAGTCATAAATGTCGCATATAATTCCAAGAATTTAAGCGATTACTTCGTTACAAATACTCGCTGATGCTAAGGCATCGCCTGCGTTTTGTGCCTCGTCCTCAACAAAATGAGTAATATATCCAATACGAAATACATTATTCAATTGCGTATTAGACTATATCTATCGTAACTTTGCGGCATGGAATTGACAGAAAAATCATTGAGAGAGATTTTGGACCGGTTAAAGATAGCCGAACTCAACGAAATGCAGAAAGAAGTTCTTACTGCAACAGATAAAGGGGATGAAATTGTCTTGTTGTCACCAACAGGATCTGGAAAGACACTAGGTTTTCTTTTGCCAGTACTGAAGGTATTGAAGGAAAATGTAGAAGGCGTACAGGCATTGGTCTTGGCACCTTCTAGAGAATTGGCTTTGCAGATAGAATCTGTTTTTAAAAAAATGGGTACACCTTTCAAAGTAAATTGCTGCTATGGAGGACACCCAATAAGGATAGAAAAAAACAATCTTAAGGTGCCACCTGCTTTATTGATAGGTACGCCAGGAAGAATTGGCGATCACTTGAGAAGGGAGAGTTTTAATCCTGATAATATCCATACGTTAGTCTTGGATGAGTTTGATAAATCCTTGGAATTTGGTTTCCAAAAGGAAATGGAAGACATTATCAGCCAATTGGGATTATTGCATAAAAAGATATTGACTTCTGCTACAGCGGCAGATGAGATTCCTGCTTTTGCAGGTATAGAAGCTCCTCAAAGACTAGATTTTATAGGAGATGCTACTCATGAAAGATTGACTATCAAAGCCATCAGAGCCGAAAATGAGGATCAAGAGAAGATAGATATTCTCTTTCACTTGCTTTGTAAAATTGGACATGAACCTACCTTGGTTTTTTGCAATCATAGAGCTGCTGTAGAACGAATCAGCGAAGTATTGTGGGGTAGGGGAATCGTGCATGATACTTTTCATGGCGGCTTAGAACAACAAGACAGAGAACGTGCCTTAATCAAATTCAGAAACGGAAGTCTTCGACTTTTGGTAACGACGGATTTGGCTTCTAGAGGATTGGATATACCAGAAATTAAATATGTAATTCATTATCAGATTCCTTATGATGAAAAAACATTTACGCATCGAAATGGTCGTACAGCTAGAGTGAATGAATCTGGTATGGCATATTTTGTGATGGCTCACAAGGATTATTTTCCTGATTATATAGTGGAAGAACCAGAAATGGAAGCTTTCGAAGAAGCAGAAGGTTTACCTCCTAATCCAGATTGGGCAACGGTTTTTATTGGTGGTGGAAAAAAGGATAAAATCAATAAAATTGATATCGTAGGGATGTTTTGTCAAAAAGGCAAATTGGAAAAAAGTGAATTAGGTCTGATAGAAGTAAAGGATTATTATTCTTATGTTGCTGTGAAAAAAGATAAGGCTAGACCTTTGGTAAAGCGGCTGAGAGGGGAGAAGATTAAGAAACGGAAGGTGAAGATAGAGATGGCGAAGTAGTTGAATAATAAACAGGATTTATGCCAAGGGCATAAATCCTGTTTTCTTAATATCTCAATATCTAATCACCCATCCGTATGAGATCGCCCACCATTCAATAAACCTTCAATTCATCCCAATCACCATCAGCCGCTAATTCTGCTTGTTTAGACCAAGTGCTGGGATCGTGCATTTAGAAACGAGGACCTGCATCGGCTAGTAAAGTTCGAATGTCATCTATTGGAGTAGTGGATAATTGATGATAAGTAAGGATTCCAGCATCATTGAGGATATTGGCGATTTTAGGGCCGATGCCTTCTATTTTTCTTAAGTCATCCTGTTTTTTACTTCTGGTATCTTGATCGACTTCTCTTCCTTCTACGATCCTGGCTTTTTGTTCTGGTTTCCCCTATGATTTGTTCGGATACTTCGACTTATACCATGTTCATCATCATCATTTTCAATGATTCGAAATCGATTCCTTTTACGACTTCTACTTCCTTGATGATTTCCACTTAGTTCCTGCCTTTTTCTCTAAAAGTAGGATTCTCATTCAATACACATTGATAAACAGCCTTTGCCTTTTTCAATGAGATATTAACAGTATTGGCTATGAGCTCTATTAGGTCGGTTTTATTAATTCTTTTGGTTCTTTGACAAGTGTCGTAAAAAAGATGTGAGGTGAACAAACACCTCACATGGCGGAGCTTGAAAATCAGGCAATTGCCGTTGCAGTGTGTTTGACCACCTGCAACTTTCCACGACATTTGTCAAAGAACCATTCTTTTTAAATCGTCCATGAATTATGCTTGATAAAATATTAGGTATTATGGTTAGTTATAACTTTTAAATTAATGATTTGAAAACAGCAAATTTTTAGTTTATTCGAGAAATCTAGTGAACGGATTTATTTCCTCACCTCCTTAAAGGGAAGAGATTTGTATCAATTTTCTCCCCTTTGGGTAGGCTAGGAGGGGTTAAAATATCTTTCATTTATCCTCTCCATTTTGTTTATCCTGCAATTCCTGCAATTCCTCCCACTTATCTTCTGCAGCCAATTTTGCTTGACTTTGCCAAGTACTAGGATCGTGCATTTTGTACCTTTTTCCTGCTTTGAGCAATATATCCTTTATCGCTTCAACACTTATCTGAGATAACTGGGAAAACGTATATATTTCACCATTATTGAGTACTTCTTCTATTTTTGGTCCAATACCTTCTATTTTCTTGAGATCGTCATTATCCCTGCCAGGAGAATGAACTACAGTGGGTGGTTTTACTTTTTTTACTGTCCTAGAAACCTCTACGGTTTGCATTTTACTCATCATTTCTTGAAGCATATCCATATCGAATGACTTCACAACCTCCACCTCCCTAATGATTTCTACAGGCACTTCTTTAATGACCTCAATTTCTTTGATCACTACGACTTCTTTAATCACCTCAATCTCTCTAATGACGTCTATTTCCTTAGGCTGATCATTGATTTGAGCCAACAAAGTATTTTGTTGTTCTTGTCTCAATGCCAGCTCTGATTGCATTTCTTCTTTTTCGTTTTCTAAAGTCTGTATCTTAATTTTCCATGCATTTCTATGCTGTTCGTATTCTTCTTCTAATGCTCTATATCTTAGATTGATTTCATGAGTAATAGTCTTCTTTTCTGTATCTATCCTCAGTTTCAAATCACTGATGGAATAGCTAAGATTATCTTTTTCTTTTTCCAATATACCATAACTCGTGCTAAGTGTCTTGAATTCCAACTCTGTATCTGTATGTTTAGCCTTAGTTTCAGCATAGAGTTTTTGATGTGCCTCCACGTTTTTCTTCATTAAGCCAAGTTTATCCTGTAGCCATCCTCTACCAATCAGCCATCCTAATATTGCTGATCCTATCATAAATAATAATGGTAACCAAATACACATATAGCTTTGTATTTTATTTTTTGTTTAGAGTCGTTAAACTTTTACTTAGAGTATATTAGAAGTGGCATTTTTAAATGAATTATTAGATTCCTAAGATACGTTTAATTCTTATTTTAAAGTTACTTCTACTCGTCTGTTTTGAGTTCTACCTTCCTCATCAGAATTAGGAGCAATAGGTCTATCATCTCCATAACCTCTAATGGAACTGCGATCTTTAAGTATTCCTCCATTTTCTTTTAGGTATTGCTTAACAAATCTAGCTCTTTTCCTTGATAAGCTCTTATTTTGTTCGGCTTTATCTACATTGTCTGTATGTCCACTAATAATAAGTTTGCTCTTATCTACATTATCCAAATAATAAATCAAATCAGCAAAATCCTGTCGCTGTTTTTCATTCAAATTAATGGATTTGGCATTAGTTTCAAAATAAAGCGTAATAGGATTAACTTTTATCCTGTCCCTTATTTCTCTTAACTTATCACTATTGTCAGTCACTTCAGAAAACTGTATGTCAATTCCTTTTTTAAGAATATTTCCATCGAACCAATCTTCTGTCATCAATTCTGTACTCGTACTCAATTGCTTAGAAGACGCTCCCATTGTCTTCAAATATTCCTTTACATTATCAGCCCTTGCTAAGCCCAAATTAGGAAATATACTATTATTAACTTCGCTACCTTTATAATACCCTATAATAGTCATGTTCCTTTTTGGATTTTCATTAAGATAGTTGATTGTTTTTAATAATTCATCTACCAATCCATTATTTTTAATACTAAGATGTTCTGAATTATCTTTATAAAACTGAATATATTCTTCACTTTCAACTGATACATTATCTCCATCATTAAACCTCCAAGGAGAGAGGGCTATTGCTGTGGATGAAATATTAGTATTTGTTTCTATAGAGTCTGTAGTTTCTTGTGGTATATCTCCTACGACTTCTTGGTTTGTGCAGAGATATTTCCAACAAAGAAAAGTCCCTAGAGTAATCCAAAAAAATAGAATAATCAATAAAAATATTGAATTTTTTTTCATGTTAGTGTAGCCTTAAAAGAATCAGTTTATAGTTATATTATTCATCTTGTAGTATGTTAGGAAATTGATTTTTTAAATGAATATTTAAATTTCTAACAAACTCTAAGCATGCAAAGCTGTGTGACTTCTTTGCATAACAGGATGATTGGGTACATGATTAATATCTGATTTTCAATAGGAAAAGGGGATTTTAGAAGGTATATAGCCGTCCAAGTAATCGCTAAACTAATGTAGTTTAAGGCGTTAGCCAAATTTTTAGAGCATAAAAATTACTAAAATAATATATCTTTAATAACAATATTTACAAATGACTAAATATTGTTATTAATTAAATTAATTCATATACGTATTGATTTGTCTTATTGTGTTTTGTGACAGTGTAATTAATGAAGGGAGTAGACAATTAATAAAGTACGCAAAATGGCGAGCTTATTATTTTGATGTTAAAGCAAAAAACATTAGCATAGCTGCAGCTATGCTAATGTTTTTTAAGAAAAGGAATCAGAATCTGTTAGGTGTACATGTCCTATTACTTAACTACCTAATTCTAATTGGTTTTTTACGAGATGATAATAAGCTCCCTTCAAGGCAGTCAATTTTGAATGTGGACCTTGTTCTATCAATTCTCCATCAGCTAATACTACGATATTATCTGCATCTTTAACAGTGCTTAATCGATGTGCTACCACGATGACTGTTCTACCTTTGAAAAACTCTTCAAGGTTTTCCATGATGATCATTTCGTTGTAGGCATCTAATGAATTAGTCGCTTCATCGAAAAAGATATATTGTGGATCTTTGTAGACCGCACGAGCGATGAGAATTCTTTGTTTTTGACCTTGGCTCAGGCCTACACCTTCTTTTCCTATTTTAGTATTATAACCTAAAGGTAAGCCCTCTATAAAGCCTTGGATATTCGCAGTTTTGGCTGCTTTTAGTAATTTTTTTCTATCAACTTTATCATCTCCTAATGTGATATTTTTAGCTATTGTATCAGAGAAGATATAACCTTCTTGCATCACTACACCACACTGTTTTCTCCAAAGTCTGCTTTGTATATTCATGATGTTCAGATCGCCCATTTTTATCTTTCCTTTAGTGGGTTGGTAAAAATTCAAGATGAGTTTGAGTAGGGTAGTCTTTCCACTTCCACTTGTGCCTACGATGGCTGTAGTTTTTCCTTGCGGAATAAGTAGATCAACTTCTTTGAGTACCCAAGGAGAATCTGGTCCTGAATACCTAAAACTCATGTCTTCTATATGTATATCGCCATTTTCTGGAAGAATGTTGATTTTTTCATCTAGTAACTCTTCATCTTCTCTATCATGTATTTCTGCTAGACGTTCCAAACTGATTTGAGCATCCTGTCCCATTTGAATGAAACTCATGAAATTCTGAACTGGACCATTCATCTGACCAATGATATATTGGACGGCGAGCATCATCCCTAATGTCATATCTCCATCTATCACAGATTTGGCTGCGATAAAAGAAATAATAATATTTTTAAATTCATTAATGAAGGTAGCACCAGCAGTTTGCCACTGTCCTAATGCAAGACTCTTTACTCCTACTCTATATAATCCTGCTTGTATTCCTTCCCACTTCCAACGCTTTTCCTTTTCTGCGTTATGGAGTTTTATTTCATGCATCCCATGTATTAATTCTATTAATACATTATGATTTTCTGCTTGTTTTTCAAATCTTCTATGATCGAGAATTTTTCTCTTTTTAAGAAAGAAGAGAATCCAAACGATATAGAAAACAGTAGAAATTAAGAATATCGCACAAATCAATGGATTGTACAAAAAGAGAACTGCACTAAATATAGTGACAGTAAATACAGAGAATAAGGCATTTAAGGTAGAAGAAGTTAAAAACACTTCTATTCTCCTATGATCCTGTATTCTTTGGAGAATGTCCCCAGTCATTTTAATATCAAAGAAATGAAGAGGTAATCTCATTAGTTTGATCAGAAAATCTGAAATCAAACTAATATTGACCCTCATTCCAATATGAAGTAATATCCAACTCCGGATAAAACTGATCGCCGTCTGACTAAAAAACAAGACTAACTGAGCGATCAATATAATATAGATAAAACTAAGATCTTGATTATCTATACCATAATCTACGATGGACTGTGTAAGGAATGGGAAAATAAGTTGTAATAGACTACCTACCAGAAGTCCCAATACCAATTGTGCTAGCAGTGCTTTATATCGCCATACATGCTGATATAGGTGCCACCATTTTTTACGATTCGCTTTTTCTCCATCCTGTTCATAGAATTCAGTCATGGGTTCGAGCATCATTGTGATGCCTTCAGGAGTACCGTCTTCATCTACATCACTTGCCCATTTTTTTAGGAATTCCTTTTTAGAATACTTAATCTTACCTACCTTTGGATCTGCAACCCAAGCATTATTTTTAGAGATTTTATAAATAACCAAAAAATGATCTTGTTCCCAATGCAGTATAGCTGGCAAAGGAACATCATCTACCAATTGGTCATAAGTAACCTTTGCAGCAACAGTCCTCATTCCAATGGCTTCTGCCGCATCGCTTATTCCCATAAGTGATACACCTTCCCTATCTACATAGCTGCGATCACGTAGATATTCCATAGAGTAATGCTTGCCATAATGTTTGGAAATCATACGAAGGCAGGTCACTCCACAATCCATACTATCCGGCTGTTCATAAAAAGGAAATCTCACAGGCTAATTTAAATGATTTGAATAAAATATTTTACCTTCGTTTGATAACTGTCTACCAAAGCTAGTACGTAAAGCAAATATAGCAGTAACATATCAATATCCTTGCCGAATGATCAGGGATTTATATGTAAGAAGTTATTTTAATTTGATTTTAGAAAATTGTTATAATCTATTTTTTGTTGATTGAGGCACAAAAAGCGAAATTTAGCCTTAGCTAAAGGAGCATTTTTGGAACGAAAAACAAGGAAAAAAGAGGCATAATAAATTCTAAGTGTTAGATTAAAATAAGTTCTAAGGTAAAATATATGTGATGAACGAATCAAAAAAAACTAAAATACTCCATGTTTTATCCTTCAACGTCCCATTTCCTGCGGATTATGGAGGTGTGATAGGTGTATTTTATCATCTAAAAGCCTTACATGAACTAGGTGTAGAGATCATTTTACATTGCTATCAATATGGAAGAAAACCTGCGAAGGAGCTAGATGCTATGTGTAAGGAGGTACATTATTATTCCAGAGATATGTCCTTGAAAAACATGATTTCTGGAATGCCATTTATTGTGAAAACAAGAAAACATCCTTTATTATTAGAAAGGCTATTGGAAGATGATTATCCTATTCTTTTTGAGGGTACACATGTCTGTTATTTCCTTTCTCATCCAGCATTGAAAAATCGAACTAAGATGGTAAGGATGCACAATGTGGAATGGCAATATTATGAGAATATGATTCCTTTGGAAAAAGATCCTAAAAAGAAATGGTATTTCAAATGGGAGTCGCAGAAATTGAAGAATTATGAATTAGTCGTAGTAAAAGATCATGCAGATGCGATACTCGCCGTATCTCCAAAGGAAACAGCTTATTTTAATGAGAATGGTTTTGAGAATGTACATTATGTTTCTGCTTTTCATCCCAATGAAAGGGTAGAAGTATTAGCTGGAAGAGGAGATTATGTATTGTTTCATGGAGATTTGAGTGTAAAGGAAAATGAATTAATTGCTAGGCAGATGATCAATGAGGTTTTTATTCATTTGCCTGAACATCAACTCATTGTTGCAGGAAGATGTCCTTCTAAAGAACTGCTGAATGATATCAATCAAGCAGATAATGTAAGCCTCAAAAATGATGTCTCCAACGAAGAAATGGAATCCCTTATTAAAAATGCACAGATTAATTTACTACGTGCTTTTCAGCCAGCAGGCATGAAACTTAAATTACTCAATGCACTCTACAAAGGAAGATTCGTATTAGTTAATTCTCACATGGTTAAAAATACAGGATTGGATGAACTTTGTACTATTGTTGAAGAGATAAAAGATGTACCTTCGAGAATTCGAGAATTGATGCAACAAGATTTTGATTCTGCTGTCATTGAAAAAAGAAGGCAGATGCTGGATATACAATTTTCCAATGTAGAAAAGGCGAAAATTACGTTGTCGTTGATGCAGTAACTTTGGAATAACTTCGTAATTAGAAACCAATAATACCTTAACTAAATACTTTAATTAAAAATGAGTAACGAATTGAAAATCAATCATACAGTTGTAGAACGTTTTTGTAAATACGTACAAGTAGATACACAATCAGATCCATTATCTAAGACTTTTCCTTCTACGATGAAGCAAAAGGATTTAGCTAAGATACTAGTAGAAGAATTACTAGAAATGGGCATATCTGATGCACATATGGATGAACATGGATATGTATATGCAACGATTCCTTCCAATACAGAAAAGGACGTTCCTGTGATTTGTTTTTGTTCACATATGGATACTGCTCCAGATGCTAGTGGAACGAATGTAAAACCTATCATTCATAAAAATTACGACGGAAGTCCAATCACGTTGCCAGATGATAATAGCATCGTATTGACTGCTGAAAATCATCCTTATCTGAAGGACTTGATTGGTTCTGATTTAATTACTGCGAGTGGTAAGACATTATTAGGAGCTGATGATAAGGCTGGTGTGGCAGAAATTATGGATGCTGCTCATTTTTTGATTAATCATCCAGTAGTTAAGCATGGCGATATTCGTATACTATTTACACCAGATGAAGAAATAGGAAATGGTGTAGATCATGTAGATATGAAGAAATTAGGAGCTAAGTTTGGCTATACGATGGATAGCGGAATGTTAGGTTATATAGAAGATGAAACATTTTCTGCTGATGGCGTAGTCGTTACGATTCATGGTGTTTCTGTTCATCCAGGTTATGCGAAAGGTAAGATGGAGAATGCGATGAAAATCGCTGGAGAAATTTTGAGTGCATTACCTAGACATCGAATTTGTCCAGAGGCAACATCGCATAAGGAAGGTTTTGTTCATCCTACTCGTTTGACAGGCGTATTGGAAAAGGCAGAAATTAACTTCATTATCAGAGATTTTACGACTGCTGGACTAGAAGTATTGGAGACAGAATTGGAAGAGATTACAAAAGAAGTAATGAAAGGCTATCCAAATTCATCTTATGAATTTAAGGTAACAGAGCAATATCGAAACATGAAAGAGATGTTGGATCAGCACCCTGAAGTGATGGCATATGCAGTGGAAGCAATAGAAAGATCTGGCATGAAACCAGTGACTAAACCTATTCGTGGTGGAACGGATGGATCTAGGCTATCTTTCATGGGAATGCCTTGTCCTAATATCTTCACAGGAGAAATGGCATTTCATTCTAAGTATGAGTATGTAGGTGTAAGAGATATGGAAAAAGCAGTAGAAACGATTATTCGTTTGTGTACGATATGGGAGGAGAAAAGCTAGAGTAGAATAAGACACAAGCAATAAAAAAGGAGGATGTATATTACATCCTCCTTTTTTATTGCTTTAAAATCCTGTAGAAATACGAAAACATAAACTCTCTAAAGATACTCACTAAGTACCAATTCAACTTTAACTTTTTCACTTCCTCGTTTGACAACTAGTTTTATCTTTTTACCATTATTACGACTGAATTTTCCTTCTATACCTTGTAAATTCATCAAAAGTGTATTTCGCCTATTTATTTTTTTCAGTACATCCCCCTTTTTTAATCCGCTCAATGCTGCTGGCGAATTAGGATAGATTTCTTCTATAATAAAATTATTCAAGTTTAATCCTGCTGCTATCAAGCTAATTCCACTAAGATCTTTTTTTCCTATGTTTTGAAAAAATCGATTAGGTCTGGCGAAAATCATAGAGTTATTGTAATCAAAAATCAAATGGAACTGACGAAGTATTTTATTACCTAAGATACCTTCTTTAATACTATCCGTTGTAGGAACATATAAGGAATCCGCCAAAACATGAAAATTACCAATTATATGCTCAAAGTGATATGTTCCAAAGCTTACCTTTTTCATTTTGCCTAGATGCCCCATGATATAGCCTCCAAGTCCTTTTCCTATATTTCCAGGCACAGCTCCTTTAGGAATAAAAGTGCTATCAGATTCTTGTAAATGCAGCATTACTGTTATCGCTGCTCCTGAATCAACGAGCCATTTTACATCATATTCCTTATCATTATTTACGTTGATTTTGGATTCTAGATACATCTTATCCTTTTCCTTGACAAAAGTAATACCTTCATATTTTTCAGTATTATATTGATGATGCTTAGGTTCGAATAAATAAATAAGCTTAGTTTCATAATTAATTTTTACAATGAATCTCCTAAACAGATCCATCCCCAAGATACCATCTATCTTAGTACCTGAATATTTATCAAATTCAATATAATTATTTTCTAAAACTAATACATGCTGCTCAGAGGCAGTTACTTCTGGCAACTCTATACTGATGCTTTCAGTCAATAATGCACTGATGAGTTGAGTTCTGTCAGCTCCTCTAAAAAATAGTCGTCGTTCATAAACTGTACCAATGAAATCAGTATATTCTTTATAGATCACTATAGCACTAGATGCTCCAGTATCTAGAATGAAATTTAGAGGTATTTTTCCATCTAATTTTATTGCAATAACAATAAAATCATTATGCATAGAAAAAGGAATAGTAGCATAACTCTTCCCAGTATTTATGCGATAATTTAAGAATTGTGCAGATGAATAATAGGGTACAAAAAGGATAAGGATAGGAATTAGAATAAGAGTTACTTTGATATATTTAACCATATTCTTTACTTTATTTCCATAAGTGAAACGTATTTAATAAATTGAGCCAGAATGGGTAATAATTTTTTCTTCTAAAATATTCAGAAAATCGTTGCATAGCCGTAGCTACGGAACTATTTTTTGTGTTTTTTAGAAGAGAAAAGAACAAGCATAATGGCTCAGTTTATTGAATTCGTTTCACTAAGGAATGAAAAATCAATAAATGTCCAAAGTTGACGAAGTTATTTTTTTCGTTATCGATGCAAAAAAACGTAAACAACGCAGAGCATTGGTGAGGCTTTTTAACGAAGATAGCGGAAAAAGGGACTAGTCAAAATGAGCAATTTATTCATTTCTCATTCCTAAGATACAAAAAATAAACATGTTTATTTTTTAAACATGAAATCTATGACTTCTTCATCATCCATGATATATATCTTGATTCTTTCGCCATAATCTTCCATGTCAGACATATCAAAGCAAAAGGAATGTTTTACCTTGATTCTTTCATTGGATGTAGGTTCGCTATTTTCTTTTCCCTCTTTTAAAATGAGTTTTACAGAAGCCTGTGGCGGATAACTTTTTCTCACAGATCCCGTCCAATAAAGATTGGATTGTGTCAGATCTGCATTGGTAATAATATCCATCTCTAGATGATCGCCATTCTGACGAAGATCATTCAGTTCGTAATTGACTGTGCTCAGTTCTGAGAAAAGACCATTCTTGACTTTTTTTAATTCCTTACAATTATCTATTGTAGAAAGTTTTGTTGTCTTTTTAAAACCATCGCAACTTGTCATGACTATCGTCATAAAGAATAAAGGAAGTAATAATATTCTCATTATAAAAGTATGTATTAGTGATTGATGATTGGAGTGATTAATGATTGGTTTTGTAGTTATTCAATGATTCTAATTACACACTACTCTAAATCATGTAATCATTAATCACTCCAATCATTAATACAATAATAACGCATCAATATTAAGGATTATTTATCGCAAGATATAATAAACCTATATTCTCTGCTGTTTATGAAAGGTATTTATGATTATTCAAGAGGTATTGATAATGGACATTTACTATCACCATATGAAATGTAAAGACACAATTCTGAATAGGAAAGTTGTTTTTTATGATGTTAAACTTAGCTTAAAGGGGGGTAAAAACTAGATTTCACTTAGCTTAGAAGCTAAAAATAGGATTTTTTGCAGACTAAAGAATAATTCAAAAGACTCTCTTTAGAATATCTTTGAAAAAGATCATACATTACATGTCAATTACTCAAATAAAGCTAAATCTATTAGAGTAGTTAGAAAGCTAAAACAGACTTAAGAATGAGATAAGGATAAATGTATAAAAAATGACTTAGGATTTTTTGTAGACGATCAGATAAAAAACGTAGCCAACACAAAGCGTTGTCGAAACTTTTTAACGAAAACATCTGCTGAAAAAATAATTCAAGATTGAATATTTGTTTTTATATCATTCCTTATCGTTAAACCATCTAAAATTAGTTAATTGCTTATGTTTAATTTTCCTTTTCTTTTATTTCAGGATACACCTGCTGATGAAGGAGCGAAAAGTATATTAGAT
This sequence comes from Maribacter sp., assembly GCA_051275765.1. GTDB lineage: Bacteria > Bacteroidota > Bacteroidia > Chitinophagales > Saprospiraceae > JAHDCE01. The sequence goes on from JBNMOV010000002.1 coordinate 19,302, forward strand.
GTACTCTTGGAAGGAGGTCCTTTGGGTATCGTTATTATCGTTGTCCTACTGATCTTATCCATTATTGCACTATATATTTTTATAGAAAGATATTTGTCTATTTCTAGGGCAGAAAACGTGGATCAGAATTTCATGAACACCATTCGTATGAATGTCCAGCAAGGCAACATACAAGCTGCACGTTCCTTATGTCAAAGAACAGATACGCCAGTAGCCAGAGTAGTAGAAAAAGGACTGATGAGAATCGGAAAACCTTTGGACGATATTGGTACAGCAATTACTAACGTGGGTAACTTAGAAGTATTCAAGTTGGAAAAGAACCTATCTACGCTAGCGAGTGTGGCAGGTGTAGCACCTATGATTGGTTTCTTTGGCACAGTAACAGGTATGATCATTACCTTCCAAACGATGTCCACTAAAGCTGGAGCAGAGGAATTGGCAGGTGGTATCTACCAAGCATTGATGACTACAGCCTTTGGTCTATTCGTAGGTATCTTAGCATTCGTAGGATATAACTTATTAGTAGCAAAAGTGAATGGTGTGATGTTCAAGATTGAAGCATCTGCCATGGAATTCATAGATTTATTACAAGAACCAGCTGGATAGTCATAGTAGATAATAGTATGCGAAAGCATATTTTATCATTTGAGATGAAATATTTTTATAATATTAATCTCTGATCTAACTATCTCAATATCTAAAAATCTATCGAATAATGGGATTGAAAAAAAGAAATAAAGTAAGTGCAGAATTCAGTATGTCTTCATTGACAGACATTATATTTTTGTTGCTTATCTTCTTCATTCTTACATCCAGCTTGGTTAGTCCTAATGCACTGAATCTTAAATTGCCGTCTTCTGGCTCTACGACAGTTGCACCATCTACTATATCAGTAACCATCACTAAGTCTGGGGAATGGTATGTGGATAATAATAAAACCAGAAAAAGTAGTGTAAAACCTACCGTAAGAAAAAGAATGAAAGAAGAAGGTAAACCTGCCAAAGAGCTGACGCTAGTAATAGTAGCAGAAATGGGTGTACCTATCGAAAACGTAGTTTTCTTGATGGACATGGCTACTAGGTTGAACCTCAATGCAATTCTTGCCACAGATCCTGTCGATTAGGCAGGATTTGGCAATTTTGTAAAAGTAAAATATTATGGAAGTAGCATTAGGAAGCCAGACTGAACGCAATAACAAAAGGACAAGTGCCATCATTACGGCGATTGTCATGGCTTTGCTTTTGCTGATTTTATTCTATCCTTTCATTTCCCTTATAGTGGATAATCCTGATGATATTTCAGGTATTATGATTAACTTGGGAACACCAGATTCTGAAAGTTTTGGAGAAGAAATAGGTGCAGATCCTACAGAATCAGAAGAAGAAAGCGATGATTCTTCTGATGTAGCAGAAGATGTGCCAGAAGATGTTGAAGAAAATGAACCAATAGCAGATGCTTCCAATGTTCCTAAAGATGTAGCTACTGACGATAAAGAAAGTATAGCCGCTGCAAAAAAAGATAAGGATAAGAAAGCAGCTGACGCCAAGAAGAAAGCAGAGGCAGAAAAAAAGCGAAAGGAAAAAGAATTGGCAGATAAAAAAAAGGAATTTAGCGATTTACTAGGAGGTGGTAATGGCAATGATTCTAATACCAATGGCGATAAGGATGGAGAACCAGACAAAGCCAACCTAGATGGAATTTCTACAGGAATTGGAGATATAGGAGGTGGATTATCTGGAAGAGATGTTAAAAACCGACCTAGCATTACTGATAAATCACAGGCTACAGGAAAAGTAGTCGTGAAAGTATGTGTAGATGCAGCAGGTAAAGTTATTTCTGCTACCAAAACTCAAGCAGGGACTACTGCGACTAATCAGAATCTTATCAAAAAAGCTGTAGAAGGAGCCAAAAAATACACTTTCTCTAAAGCATCTGATACAGATCAAGATAAGCAATGTGGTACGATTACCTTTAATTTTAAAGTGAAGTAAATGGTGCCCTCAGAGCAATTTTAGAAAACGTCTACATTCCTTCTTCCTTATGAACTCCCCCCACTTTAATGTGGCATACTGAGTATTTATTAACTTCCTATTTCCTAAATTAAATATACTCTCATTACATTTGTCTTCCATAACTTTATACCTAATATCAATATGCCAAAGATAAATAAAGCTTACGAACAGACTACAGCGTACTTATTCAGCCAATTACCTATGTATCAAAGGGTAGGCGATGCTGCTATGAAAAAGGACTTGACTAATATCATAGCTCTATGTAAGCATCTTGGAAATCCGCAGGATACTTTTCCTACTATCCATATCGCAGGAACAAATGGTAAAGGTTCGACTACTCACATATTAGCATCGATTTTACAAGAAACGGGTAAAAAAGTAGGGATCTATACTTCGCCACACTATAAGGATTTTAGAGAGCGAATTAAGATTGGTAATAAATTGGCTTCCAAGGGTTTTATAGTAGATTTTGTGAAGAAAAATAAGAAAGTATTAGAAGAAATACAACCTTCTTTTTTCGAAATATCCGTAGCAATGGCTTTCTATTATTTTGCGAAGGAAAAGGTGGATATAGCGATTATAGAAACAGGTTTGGGGGGCAGATTGGATTCCACTAATATTGTCACACCTATTTTGAGTATAATTACCAATATCAGCTTGGATCATCAAGCTTTTTTAGGGAATACATTGAAAAAAATCGCAGCAGAAAAAGCAGGTATTATTAAAAAAGGTGTGCCTGTAGTTATATCAGAAGATAATCCTATCACAGCAGCAGTCTTTATTAAAAAGGCAAAAGAAATGAATGCTCCTATTCATTTTTCAAAGGATACTTATAGTGTCATTCCTACAGTAAATGCATTCACTCATTCTATATTTAATATTTATAAAAATAAGCGATTATATCTGAGAGATATTGAATCAGATGTAGCAGGACAATTTCAAGCTGAAAATATCAGAGGCGTTATCCAAGCAGTTTATATTTTGAATGAATTAGGTTATGATATTTCAGATCAAGAGGCATTTGCTGCGTTGAAAAAAGTAAAATCCTCCACCTATTTTATAGGTAGAATGCACATCGTTAAATACGCTCCGTTTATAGTGGCGGATAGTGGTCATAATGAAGGAGCATTATCCAAAACGCTTGAAGAACTACAGAAAATAGCATACAGAAAATTACATATTGTTCTTGGATTTACAAATGATAAGGATATTAAAAAAATGCTTTCCTACTTTCCAAAAGATGCAACCTATTACTTTACAGAAGCTGATATTCCTAGAGCATTACCTGTAGCTGAACTAGCTGAAATAGCTAAGAAAATAGGACTGGAAGGTGAATCCTATGAAAATGTAAAAGACGCACTCGCTGCTGCTCGTTCAGTCGTTTCGTTGGATGATTGTATTTTTATAGGAGGGAGTACTTTTGTGGTAGCAGAAGTGATTTGATACTAGCGGGTATTGACCTGTTGAAATATTTATTGTACTCATTATTTTTTTGATAAAATGATAAGTCATTGACTTATAAAAGATAAGAGCTTCGTTATTATGTTGTTATTCATTGTTTAAATGAAGGCAAACTTTGCTAGACTTGAGACTCCGTTCTCTTGTTTAGCGAAACATTAAAATTTTTGAAAACTTTCGTTGTTAATTTTTCTATTTTGAACTAGAGCTACTATTTATCACTACAATAAAAAGTATGATAGCTCCACCAATAATACTCCTTATATCTGGTTGTTCGCTCAAGAAGAACCACGCTATGACGATGCCATAAATAGGTTGCATACTACTCATGATACTAGCAGTACTGACTGTAAAATGCTTAAAACTATTGAGAAATAAGGTATGTCCAATAGCAGTAGTAATCAGCCCTAGAATAATAAGGTAAGGCACTTCCGCATAAACCATTTCAAAGCTATGTTCAAATAAGAAAGGGATAGGTAATAAAATGATAGCCATGACGATCATTTGATAAAACATCAAGGAAGAACCATTAAAATTATCAATTTTTGTTTTCAAAATGAGATTTCTAATTGCATAAGCAAATGCGGATAATATTCCCATTAGAAGTCCTTGTGTCATGCTGTTATTAATGTCAAAAGACGGAACGAGAAAATATATGCCTACCAGTAAAACGAAACTTGATAAGATATTGGATAAATGGAATTTTGTCTTTAGAAAAAGAGGTTCTAAAAGGGAAGTAATAATAGGATAAATAAATAAGGCGAGCATTGCCACCGCTACATTAGCCCATTTCAATGCATAAAAATAAGTCACCCAATGAACCGTCAGTAATACACCTGTCAAAAAGATAGTGAAGCCATGTTTTTTGCTGTCAAACCTGAAAGGGTATTTTTTCCAAATACAAAATATACCTAAAAATAAGATAGCAAATAGAGAACGATACCAAATCGTAAGAGGTGGCATCAAATTTATATACCGGCCCAATGCTCCAGAAGTGCTGATACAGAGCACAGCTAAATTAAGCAATAAAATATGACGTAAGTGCTGATTTTTCATATTGCTCTTATTTTATTGAGATATTGATTTAGCATCTCAACGTATTGAGAAAGGGCAGCCCTTTGGCAGCCCTTTCTTTTTTTAGGTACTAATAAGCCCTTTGGAGTTTCCCCATTATTGGAATACTGAATAATTTATTTTCAGTATGTCGCTAAACATCTAACACCAAAGGGCTCTTAATAGAAATTACTTAAGAAACAACCTGCTTCACCGTATTTCTACCTAATTGGTACATATGAACTTCATCCGGACCATCTGCTATACGGATAATTCTACCATAAGCCCAAAATTGTGGCAGGGGAGTGTCTTGACAAAAACCCATTCCTCCATATGCCTGCATCGCTCTATCTACCACATTACAAGTCATCGTAGGAACGACTATTTTTATCATAGCAATCAGATCCATTGCTCCTCTCACACCAAAGCGATCAATTTTATCAGCAGCAGACAATGTCAATAATCTAGCTTGTTCTATTTCACATCTAGATAGTGCGATGTGCTGTCTGATACTACTAAAATCCTTTAACTTTCTTCCAAATGCTTCTCTTTCAGCTACTCTTTCGCACATCATTTCTAATGAGCGTTGTGCAGCACCAATCAGACGCATACAATGATGAATCCTACCAGGGCCTAGTCTTCCTTGTGCCACTTCGAATCCTCTGCCTTCGCCAAGAATAATATTTTCAGCAGGAACTCTCACATCCACTAAATCTATCTCTGCATGACCTTCTGGAGAATCGAAAGAACCAAATACACTCAATGGCCTCAATATCTTAACTCCTGGCGTATTAGCAGGAACTAAAACCATGCTTTGTTGAACGTGTCTTTGTGCATTGGGATCTGTTTTTCCCATCACAATATAAATCTCTGTACTAGGATTCATCGCTCCAGACGACCACCATTTTCTGCCATTGATGACATACTCATCGCCATCTCTTACGATGGAAGTTTCGATATTAGTAGCATCTGATGAAGCGACTCTTGGCTCTGTCATCAAGAAAGCAGATCTGATTTTGCCTTCCATCAACGGTTTTAACCATCTTTCTTGCTGCTCTGGAGTTCCATATTTAGCGATAACTTCCATATTTCCAGTATCTGGAGCGGAACAGTTGAATATCTCAGAAGCCCAAGTTACACGCCCCATCAATTCTGCTAAAGGAGCATATTCTAAATTCGTCAATCCAGGGCTGAGTTCGCCATAGCTCTTTGGTAAGAATAGATTCCATAATCCTTCTCTCTTTGCCAATTCCTTTAGCCTTTCTTGTTCTGGAAAATGCTGCCAAAGATTATTGGTAACAAATTCTCTCTGCTCATTTTCCAAAGGAAGGATATTCTCATCAATGAAACGAGCTACCTTTGCTTGAAGGGATTTGGACTTCTCTGTATATTCAAAATTCATTTATGCTTGATTTTTATAGCTCTAAGTTAATAGATTATATGCTAATTTTTATTATTCAAATTTCAATATTTCAACTACTACATCTTCTACACTGTCTGAAATAGATAATATCAGATTCTTATATTTTTTATCCTTTGCCATTTGTTCCAAAAGTGGATAAATAGGTCGATCCTCGTTCCAATATTTAGTATTCATAAATACCATAGGACTAGGATGTTCATAGGAAATATAATGATTCTGACAGGCATCTTGGAAAATCTCTTGTATCGTTCCAGCACTTCCAGGAGAGTAAATGACGCCACCTTTTGCTATGGCAAGTAATCCTTCTTCTCTTACGCTATTGGCAAAATATTTAGCAATTTTAGTAGCAAATGGAGTAGGGGGTTCGTGTCCATAGAGCCAAGTAGGAATCCCTAAACTCTGATGTTTTTTGACCTGTGGAAAATCATTAATCACTCTAAAAGCAGTATTCAACCAGTTTTCCTGTGGCGTATAACTAGGACACTCCTTGAGTATTTTGATACCTGCCTTCAAATCTGTGATCGTCCTTCCTGCAAACCATGCTCCAACATGAGTGGCTTCCATCGCTCCAGGACCACCACCCGAAATCATTAGATAACCAGCTTCCGTCAGTTTTTTGGAAATAAGGCATATATTGAGGTAGTCCTTTGCATTCCTTTTCAAAGAATGTCCTCCCATAATGGCGACTATTTTCTTATCATCATATCCTCTGATGAAATCTTCTATTGCATCTGTAATAGAATGATCGTGAATTCTCCTTGCCAATGATTCATAAATGGTTTCAGGTTCTCCGGCACCATTTGCCATATAGTGATTATATACTCTCTTGTCGTAAGTATTGTGATAGGAATCAGGATTTTCTAATTGGTATCCTTTATAAATGCTTTTTGGACTGTACAGTTTGGATTGATATATTTTGAAAGGAACATCCATTTGTGAAAAAATAGAATTATGTCCCTTTAGCATCAGATGATCTATAATATCCTTATCCATTTTACATCCCAAAAACAAACATTTTTTGAATTTGGTATTTAAAATGAGATCCTTAATTTTATTCAAATCCAGTTTTTGGAATGCTCCATTCTGCACCAATGGCATTCTAGGTAATCCTATCCTCAGTTCTTTTAATGATTCGTATTCGTGCATTTTATTTATGAATGATTTTATAATTGCAGATAGAAATATGAACCACTGCTAACTGTTTACTGGTCACTGGTCACTGAAATTACTTCAAAAGTACAATCTTCTTCTATTTGACTCTTCGTTGCTTCTACAAATATATCTAAAATACTTTCTTTTGTTTCTGCATCTTCTTTTGAAAGAAAACTATCTATATTCTTAATGAATAATTTGACTTCATTGTTTTCTATCCAAGACAAATCACTCAGACAATCTGCCAAAGCATCCATATTCTTCCCAAAATAATCTGGAAAATGTAAACGTTTGGCTATTTTTTTATAAAATTTATCCAGTGTTCTGGTTTTATTTCCATTGAATTTAACTACAAATAATGATTCGCTAGATAGGGGTCTTTCTGATTTATTTATTGTTCTCATTCTTCTTCGATTTGGATAAAAGATTTATAATGATCCTTAGTGTAGTAGGCATTTTTGTCTGAGCCAGTGACGAGTCGTTCTGCTCCTCTATTCTTACCTTTGACTTTAGGATGTACATCCCATTCTTGATATTTTATTTTTCGCCCACTTTCTTCAAGTCTAGGCAATCGTTTTTCTCTATTTTGAAAAGTTCTTCCACCTACATAGCTATTAAGAGCTTTGCCTGTTTTTCTTACTTCATCTAAGACATCTATGACATAATGAGGAACATTACTTTGTCTAGTATTAGTACTATTATCAGCATTGTCGTTAAAATTATTATCGCTATTTCCATCTCCTAAGTAGATGGAAAGACCAATCAGTAATCCGATAAAAAGAATAGTTAATAAATAGGTCCGTTTTTTCATGCTTATCTTTTTTTAAAATTGATGATATTAAACAATAGCTATTTCCGTTTTAAAGATTGTAATACGTTCGCTTTTTCTTCTTCTAAATTTAGTGCTTTTATTAGCAGATTAATTTCATCTTCTGATTTATTTGTTTCTCATCCCTAAACGTAAATTGGTAAGTTCTACTTACAACTAGATTAATGTATCATCTATATCTTTTGTCAAGTAAGCTTTGTATAAAATTCCAAAAATTATATTCTCTGTTTTCATCGTCTTATTTTTTTTAGGGACACATCTAATTAAAAATTAAACTTCACTCGATCTATTTTAGGATAATGTTCATTCATCGCTTTTTGCCAATTTTTAATATCTTTTAAAGACATATTTTTATGTCCTACGTTATTATTTATTTTGGCAATTTTATACATGATAGTCCATACTTTGAACATCGCTGCATATCTATCCCGAAAACTCATTCTAGTATCATAAATATGTGCAGCTTCTGCACCCACTCCATTCACTTCCACGATGTATATATGTTCTCCTTTTTTCATTTCCTCCATAGATTTGCAACGGAGATCATATCTCGCCAAGTAAACGCCTTCTAAGCTTTGTTCTACCTCATCGAATACGGCTATAAGGTCTTCATCTATTTCATGATTCGCATTGATAAATTCTGTTCCTAAGCTATGATTACCAATTAATCCTAAAGGGTAAATCTCATTATTATGAGGAATTTCCTTCAATTTATTTCCTAATATTTTCTGCAATCTTTTATATTGCAAAACAGCTCTAGGATAATCTAAAATTAAGTCCTCAACAGTCTTTTTTCCATCTCCAGTTACTTTCAAAAATCCTTTTTTACAAACAGATATTATTCCTCCTTTCTCTTCATTAGGAAATCTATAATGTAAAATAGCATATTCTTCTTCAAATGGAATATAAGGCTGTAGTAAATAATCCAATTCATACATAGCTGCATGATAATCAATTAATTGCTGTTCGCTATTTATTTTTTTGACACAATAACCTCTTTCGCCAATATCTGGTTTTCCAATGATAGGATAATTAAAATTATTCTTTTTAATTAAATGAATGACATCATTTTTTGAAGTACCAATTGGAATAAAAATAGTGGTTGGATAATATTTGTGAGGTAATTTTTTTAAAATATTATATTTAGGTTCGCCTCTCATTCCTCCATAAGGAATAGAAGGATTCACAGCTGCGAAAAAACCAAAAGAACGAGATTTGATGGCTAAAAAAAGATAATAAAACATCACTGGAATATAAGTAATATTCATTGGCCAAAATTCCCAATTACACAGTTTTATCCAGAAAAGGGATTTTTTTAATTTAAATCGCATTACTCACTAATTTATTAAGCGAAACATTCTTTTCAGTCAAGGCATCATTAATAAGATCTCGATAAGCCATCGAAAATGAAGTTTCATTATTGACTACTTGAGTAATACTGACTGTACGCACGATGTTTTTCCAATTCATCACAAAATCAATAGTCTTGTCGCCTTCTCCACCTGTTTTTTGTAGATTAAGAATGGAAGCAGGCGTATATTCATTTTTATCCTTCCACTCATCAAACCAACCCTGTCTTTTTATTTTGGCAACTTGGTTATAAAGGGTAGAAGAAGACCAGATGTAGGACTTTTTAGTATCTAGTTGTGTGAGGTAAGTTTTAGATAAATCCCTTCTGATTTGGTAGAGTTTTCCCATATCCCAAACGACCATTGTAAAAGGTTCTATCCCTTCCAAATCATAGTTTTGGAAAAAATCCTCTGCATTCTTAGCCTCAAAGTATTCTTTTACAACGAGTCCTCTGCTTTTGGTATATGGAGGCCTGTGTTTATGTCTAGCGAATGCTCCATTCAATAAACAAACCAAACGATTATCTGATGAAGCACAAATCCAAGTACCACCTTTAATATCGCCAGGATAAAGAAGGCTTTGGTCATTTTTCTTTTCTCTATATAAGCCTTGGACAGATCTTGATGGACTTTCATCTCTATTAGAAGTCAAGGCAAACTGATTTTTTCCTAATGGAATATAACTTACTGTACACATAGGTAGATATAGTTAGAGCTTGAATACAATGGATTTAAAAATGTCCCTAGATCTTCACGTATTTTTAGCAAACGTTTAAAGTTTACCAAAAGTACAACATCGAGATATCTATTAAAAACGAAAAAGGCAAGAAAACTAATCGTTTTCTTGCCTTTTATCTTATTGAACTAGCGTTGGATTATTCACCTAATCTTGCTAGATATTTCTTAGCATCCGTAGCCTGTGAGGAATTAGGATACTTATCTTTTATCTGAGCATATGCTTTCTTTGCTTCATCAGTTTTTCCTTGATTTTCCTGAAAAAGAGCTAATTTCATCAAATGCAAAGGCGTAGAAAATTCATTAGCATCAGTTGTAGTTGCTTTCTTGTAATTAGAAAGGGCCTTATCCATGTTGCCTAATTCAGAATGAGCATCTCCTAATGCAGCATACTTATGAGAACCTAGTACATCTCCTTTTACAGAAAAATTACTTAGATAATCAATAGCTACATCATAATTTCCTAGATTAAGATAGCAGATACCTGCATAATAATTAGAAACATTACCAGATGCTGTTCCTCCATAAGCATCTATGATGTCTAGAAATCCACGATCCGTATTGATAGTATCTCCATCCAATGCAATCGCATAAGCTTCCTTATCAAACTGGAATTGAGCGTATTGAATCAATTCTGTAGCCTTTTTTTCCTTAGGAGCTTTAACCATCGTGTAATAAGCTAGTCCAGCAGCTACTAATAAAACAATAACACCAATAACAGTCAATATTTTTTGAGAATTTTGCTCTACATAATCCTGTAGAGTTTCCGCTCTTCCTATTACATCAACTAGTGTTTCTTCTTCCTGTTTTTCTTTCTTCTTTCTTCTTGCCATTACAAATGTATAATTATACCTTATTTTAATGCTTGTCTAAAAATCGCTGCAAATATAGTATTATTAATGATTAAATGACAGCTATTTAATTGATGATTTAGCCAATCATCAATCATTAAGGGATATTGAATAAATAAGTGTCCGTTTTGACTTAATATTTTCGTACTATACTTCGTTGGTAAAATACTTATTACGCTAAGGCGTAACTCCATTTTACCACCTTATCTAATACAAAAATATTTTATCAATTCTGGACACTTATTTATTCAATATCTCTAATCATTAATATTTTAATCCTTAATGAACGGATAATCTTCTTGCATATAGTTATCTTTCCAAAGTTCTTCTACTGGAGGAAGTGGAGATTCATGTGCAAATTTCACAGCATCTTCTACCTCTTCCTTGATCTTTAGCTTGATAGCTTTAATTTCATCCTCAGAAGCAATCTTTCCATCAAGAATGGCTTTTTCCAGACTCTTGACAGGATCACGATCTCTGTATGAATTCAATTCGTCTCTTGTTCTATACTTAGCAGGATCAGATACAGAGTGACCTTTATATCTGTATGTCTTGATTTCTAAGAAGTAAGGACCTTTTCCAGATCTGATATGATCTGCCGCTTCTTTAATAGCTTCATGGACAGCGATAGTATCCATCCCATCTACAGCTTTATGCGGCATTCCAAAGGCTTCTCCTACCTGATGAATATCCAATACGTTGGATGTCCTTTCTACAGATGTTCCCATGGCATAACCATTATTCTCTACGATATAAAGTACAGGAATTTTCCAAGTCATTGCCATATTGAAGGATTCGTACAATGCTCCTTGTCGAGCTGCACCATCTCCAAACATGGTTACACAAAGATTTTTCGTTCCTCTATACTTTTCAGCAAATGCGATACCTGTTCCGATTGGAATCTGAGCACCTACGATACCATTTCCACCAAAATAGTTATGTTCCTTAGAAAAGAAGTGCATAGAGCCGCCTTTTCCTTTTACACAGCCAGTATATTTACCAAATAATTCAGCCATACAAGAACGACTCGTCAATCCTCTAGACAATGCTATACCATGTTGGCGATAAGCCGTCACGATAGCATCTTCTGGTGTGATAGCAGAAGTCAATGCAGCAGCGATGGCTTCTTGACCTATATATACATGGCAGAACCCTCTGATGTTCTGCTTTCCATATTCAACTAAAGCCCTTTCTTCAAATCTTCTTACTCTAAGTGCCACTTCATACCAATTCATGAAAGTTTCCTTAGAATACTTTGGTTTTGATTTGCGGGTTGTTTTACTCGTTCTTTTAGCCATTTTGCTCTCTATATAAATGATTAAAATGATGTGATTTTATCTCTGGTTTATTAGGCGTCGTAAATTTACAAAAGAATTTGATTTATTAGACATTATTATTGTCAACCTTTAGTCAACCTTTTAAGTTTGCTAAAGGTAAAGGATATAAATTATGTAGTATGAAGCAGTTTGACAGGGCACTAAAATTAAGAAACAAGAAATTTATCTTTTTTTCTTTGTCAATAAACTACTGGTTTAAATAACCTTGTTTGTATTAGAGAACCTTATTCAATGCGTGGATTTGAGTCACACCTTGATTGATATACGAATGTAGATTACTCAAAAGTGTATAATTTTTAATGAACTAATTTCAAATCTATCATGCTTAAAATCGCTTATTCTCCTATTTACATATATCAATTGCCAGATGGGCATCGGTTTCCTATGATGAAATACGAACTTATTCCAGAGCAATTGTTATATGAAGGGACGATAAGTGAAGAGAATTTTTTTCATCCTAATGCTTTGTCTGAGGAAGTCATTCTTTGGACACATACAGCAGAATATTGGAATAAATTAAAAACATTGAATCTATCTGCGAGAGAAATCAGAAAAATTGGTTTTCCATTGCGAGAGGATTTGATCCAGAGAGGACGACATATTTCTCAAGGAACGATTGATTGTTGCCATTATGCGATAAAATATGGTGTATCAATGAATATAGCAGGTGGTACACATCATTCTTTCAAAGATAGAGGAGAAGGCTTTTGCTTATTGAATGATTTTGCGATTGCTGCTAATTATTTATTGAGGAATAATATCGTACAGCAAATACTGATAGTAGATTTGGATGTACATCAAGGAAATGGTACAGCTAAGATTTTTGAAAACGAATCTCGTGTTTTTACCTTCAGTATGCATGGCGAAAAAAATTATCCTACTCAAAAGGAAAAATCAGATTTGGATATAGGACTTCCTGATAAATGTGAGGATGAATTATTCCTAAGTACGCTTAAAAGTACACTTCCTAAACTAATCAATGATATACAACCAGATTTGATCATGTATTTATCTGGAGTGGATATTATTGCTTCTGATAAATTGGGGCGATTGAATATAAGTCGGGAAGGATGTAAAGAACGAGATAGATTTGTATTAGAAAATTGCAAAAAAAATGATATTCCTGTAGCGATTTCTATGGGAGGTGGGTATTCTCCTAATATAATAGATATTATAGAAGCTCATGCGAATACGTTTAGATTGGCACAGGATATTTGGTTTTGAATTTCCCAACATAGAAACTTTCAGGAACTTTTGGTGTTTTACTAAACGAGAGTTCAGAACCTTTTTTTAATCACAACTTTAGAAATCTTGGAGATTTCCAAAGTTGTGCTGAATTTGACAGTTAATTTATAAGAGTTTGTTAGGAGTTTGATTTTTGGAACGAAGTATAATCGGAAAAGTGGTATTTTCAAATGAATTATTAAATTCCTAACAAACTCTAAGTAACTTTGTACAAAATTTGAAAAAGAGATGGCTAGGATTTCGATTGATTTAAAATCAGCTAAGGTAAAGAAGCAGAGTAATATCATTATTGGTATCGATTTAGGTACAACGAATAGTTTGGTGGCATATATCAATGACGGAAAACCTGTTGCTGTGAAAGATGCTAATGGAAAGAACACGTTAGTTCCTTCTGTGATTCATTTTGATGATAATAATAAAGTGATAGTAGGGGAGGCTGCAAAGCAAAAATTGATCACTAATCCAGAAAGAACGATCTATTCTGTGAAGCGATTGATGGGGAAATCCTTTACAGACGTCAATGAGCAAGAGCAATATTTTGGTTATAAAATCATCAATGAAGATGAGGATAAGCTCGTAAAGATAAAGGTAGGACATAAGTTTTATACGCCTATTGAGCTTTCTGCTGAGATATTAAAAGAGCTCAAAACACGTATAGAAAAAGAACTAGATGCAGAAGTGACGAAGGCCGTTATTACTGTTCCTGCTTATTTTAATGATACACAAAGACAGGCGACAAGAGATGCTGGGAAACTTGCTGGTTTGGATGTATTGCGAATAGTGAATGAGCCAACTGCGGCGAGTTTGGCTTATGGAGTTGGTTTAGGAAATGAGCTAGATGAAACAGTCGCTATATACGATTTAGGTGGAGGTACATTTGATATTTCTATATTAGATATTCAGAATGGAATTTTTGATGTATTGGCTACCAATGGTAATACTTATTTAGGTGGCGATGATTTTGATAAAGCCGTCATGAAATATTGGATGGAAGAATTGGAATTATCTATTTCTGATCAACCCCAGATGCTTCAAGCGCTTAGATTAGAAGCAGAGAAAGCTAAAAAAGCATTGTCTTTTGAAGAGGAATATGAAGGGAATATTGATAAGTTATCATTAAAAATTACTCGTACTCAATTTGAGGATTTAATCCGCCCATTAGTACAAAAGACTATTGATAATTGTGAAGCTGCGATGAAGGATGCAGAATTGAATATTGATAGTATTCATAAAATCATCATGGTAGGTGGTTCTACTAGAGTTCCTTTAGTGAATGAAATGGTGGCTGACTTTTTTAAAAAGCCAGTTTATAGTGATTTAGATCCAGATGAAGTTGTTGCGTTAGGAGCTGCCGTTCAGGCAGATGTATTGGCTGGAAATCAGAAAGATATTCTTTTATTGGATGTTACGCCATTGTCATTAGGAATAGAAACGATGGGAGGTTTGATGGATACGATTATTCCTAGAAATTCTAAAGTTCCAACCAAAGCTGGACGAAATTATACGACTTCAGTAGACGGACAAGTTAATCTCAAAGTATCTGTTTATCAAGGAGAAAGGGACTTGGTGGAACACAATAGAAAATTAGGAGAATTTATATTGAGCGGTATTCCTCCAATGGCAGCAAACTTGCCTAAGATAGAAATCCAATTCATGCTGGATGCTGATGGAATATTGAGAGTGAAGGCGATGGAAAATCGTTCTGGAACAGAGCAGGAAATTGAAATTCGTTCTCAATATGGTGTGAGTGAGGAAGAAATGGCATTGATGTTATTGGAATCTATCAAAAATGCGGAATCTGATATGAATAAACGAGCTTTGCTAGAAGCAAGAATCGAAGGAAAAAATATCGTCATGTCTGCCAAA
>JBNMOV010000003.1:0-33854 GCA_051275765.1 Maribacter sp.
GCCAAATATATAAATCAATAAAAGAATCGTTCCTATGAAAAATAAGATGCAGGTTTTGCAATTATTAAACATATTCAGTAAATAATTACTGTTGTCTTGTTTGATATTGAAAGCCCATCTTCCTGTTACACTTCTATAATCTGGATGAGTGGATGTCAATAGAAACTTACCTTTATAATCGCCTGTTTTGACTAAGCATTTACAGACATGAATATCTCTACAAACCAACCAGCCTTTATCTGTTTTTTCAATATTGAAATTCATGTATTTTGGAATATCTTGAAAAGATAAATCAAAATGTTCTGGACTCAAAGGCGTTCCATCTGCTAAGGTTACAATTCCTTCAAAACAAGTATTATCATCAGTAAAATCCGCTAAACCAGATTCGGGAAATTGAATCAATAATTGAGGATTATCTTCTGGCGGAAGATTGATAAAACAATCCACTTTTTTTACTGTAAATATGTCAGATTTATAATCGAAATAACCATCATAAATTGCTCTAATAGAAAATGACGTTTCATCCTCATTTATTGGCACTTTCAAACTGAATGAATTATTCTCTAATTTCAATTCCTTTTCCTCATTACCATAATATACTTTGACCTTAGTTTTTCCTAAAGCTGCTGCGTCTATTACATTATCATCCAAATCTAAAATGTCTGCATGAATAGTAATGTATTTTTCATCTTTGCAAATAGTATAAATGTTTTTATCCTCGTCTATCTTTTCAAATTTTCCTTTTGGATATGCTTTTAATTTTACAGCACTGACAGGAATTATTTTTAAATTATTAGTAGAAATCACTTTATCAAAATTGATAGTAATTTCATCTCCTGGACTTAATAATTCTCCATCCTTATCAGCGATAGAATAAACTCTTCCAGATAATTTAGTATCCGTATTTTGTCCTGAATTAATATTAAAATTAGAAGCATTCAAAGTATTAGAGATATCCAATGTGACATCAATTATTTTAGCTCCTGTGACTTGAGGTAAAATATTTGTTTCTGCATTATCTTGATAAAGAACAATGAATTTTTTAATAGGAATTTCTGGACTAAAAGAAATAGAACTATCTGTTTTCTTTTTTACTTTCAAACTTTTTCCAGATACAGAAATGACTTCTGCTGCTATTTGTTCCAGATTGCCTCTTAATCCTTGATTAGAAGAAGCATCAGTTTTCAAAATATCCGTTAATGGATATTCTGCTAATAAAGTCGCTACAGTATTTTGTGTAGGATTATCACTTGGTCTATTGATAGAAAGAAAAGAAATATATGGCTTTTCCTTTTTGCAAAAGGTATTAAAAGCATTTTCTAAACCAGCATAATCTCCCCACATTCCATCAGCAGCTATGATCATCCATTTTTGATAATCTTCTTCTTTATTCAATTCATTGATAGCTGGAGTCATTAAATTATAATCTCCTACACTCGTCATTTGCCATTTGGAAATGATATCTATTTGAGCTTGCTTATCATTCAAATTGATAGGAATTAATTCATATCCTCTAACGATAAAAAGCTGATCTTCTGGCTCTAATAAAGCTGTAAGTACTTGTAAGGAGTAATTGACAGATTCATATTTGCTGCCAGACATACTTCCAGAATCATCCAATACTAATATCACTTTCTTATGGTTTTGTGCAGCAGCAGCAAAAGAACATAGAAGAAATACGATTCCTAAAAGGAAAAGTTGGATCGATTGTTGATATTTATAAAGTCGTTGCATGTTGTTTTGAGTTATTGAAAATTGGGTGTTAGTATGATTTTATAAAATAATAAATCTCAATTTTATTCCATCTCGTAATAACTAGTAATATCCATATTCCGAATAAAAAAAACTGTTTTCGATCTCTTTTCGACTAATCTAAGAATAATTTCTATTAAAGTAGTCAGTTTGTTATTAGACTTCTGCTATTATTTGAATTATTGTGCTAAAATAAATTATTTTAATATAAATACTAAAATATAAACAATATGAGAATAGTACTTACTTTTTTTTTACTAATATTATTTCTCCATATTTCTTCTGCTCAAACTGAAGACTTTGAAGACGAAACATTAGGTTCGACTACATTTACTTTGGGTACGAATGTATTTCAGGTAACAGGAGATTTAAGAATAAGTGATTTTACCAATTTTTCTTGTAATGGCTTTATGGGAAAAAATACCTATATGGATACAGGCTATCTCAATGGTTTGTCTAGTGGCGTATTTGGAAGCATCAGCCATACGAACAACAATCTTACTTTTACGGTTTCTACAACTATTGCCCAATGTGGTTGGCTAGGAATCAACGATGGAAGTGCAAATTCTACAGGAACTATCCGATTTATTGGTGTAAAACCAGATAACACCAATATTTTTGAGGAATTCACACTGACATCCACAGATCGTAATGACTTCCTTCCTTTTACATTTTCAGGCGTTATTTGGAATGGAGTAGCATTGAAGAGCTTACAGTTAGAAGTGGTAAGTGGTATGGATTATTGGGCTATGGATAATCTAGCAATAGAATCTATACAGTATTTGCCAGTAGAATTAATTTCTTTTGAAGGAGAAGTAGTTTCTAATGACATATTATTGAAATGGGAAACCGCTTCTGAGATTAATAATATGGGATTTGAGGTAGAACATTCTATGGATGGAGAAAATTGGGATAATATAGGATTTGTTCATGGAAACAGAACTACTACTGAGCTGAGTCAATATAGTTTCATCATTAATAACCCAACGGCTAAGAATAATTATTTTCGATTGAAACAATTGGATTTTGATAGGGTATTTGAATACTCTAATGTTGTCAATATTATATTGGAAATTGCTCCTGAAATTGGTGTTTTTCCTAATCCAACAGAAGGAAAAATAACCTTATATGGATTGGATGATGAAAATGCAATGATTTATATTACGGATACCTATGGTAATCTTTTAAATGAATTGAAATCTACTTCCAATATAGATATGTCATCGTTTTCTGCTGGTGTATATTTCATACATGTAGAAACTCGAGGAGAGCGTATATCTAAGCGAATAATAAAAAGTTCTGGAGGATTATAAGTATTTCTTATTCTTTTAATGAGTGCTTGAGAAGTATGAAAAAATACTTTTTTACGCTATTGTTTACGAATTCATACTTTTTGATGACATTTTTCGTACTTTTGAAAGTATGAATTCATAAATAATGGTAGGAGATAAAATAAAAAATACAGACAAAATAAATATTGCGGTTATTGTCACAGACAAAAATCGTAAAATTCAATGGGTGAATGAGGACTTTACTCAAATAACTGGTTATACTTTACAGGATGTATTGGGCAAAAGACCTAGTATCCTCCAAGGAAAAAATACGGAACCTCATGTAATAGAGGAAATCCGCAATTCTCTGAACCAGCTAATTCCAATAAAGGTAGATGTAACTAATTATCGGAAAGATGGAAAAGAATATACCTGTAAATTGGTTATTTATCCCATTTTTGATGAAGAAGGGAGTCACACTAATTTTATCGCATTTGAAATAGATGGAGATAAAATAGCTGATGATTCTAACATCTCTCTATTACAATTAGAACCAAGGTATTGTACGAGTAGTCTTACTGATACAAAGGGATTGGACATATTCATTAAATTGAATGCGTTATTTGAAAATGAAAGAATTTATTTACAGCCAGATTTAAAACTAAAAGATCTAGCTAATAAATTAGGTACAAATACTCGTTACCTTTCTCAAGTAGTTAATGATAGGACAGGAAGAAATATGCTCAATTTCATCAATAAGTATAGAGTGGAGGCAGCCAAGAAAAGAGTAAGAGATTCAAGTTATAGCCATCTTACCACATTTGCCATCTCTCAAATGTGTGGTTTTAGAAATAAGTCGACGTTCTATAAAGTATTCAAAGAATTTGAAGGAATGACACCTAAGCACTTTGTTAGGAATTTGGATAAAATAAGTACTACGATAAATTAAACTATAGTTTATGATGGTATCTTTTAATACTGATTTTTCACGCTAAAGACGTGGAGAGTTGAGGTACAAAAACGGAGCTATGCCTTAGTATAGCTCCGTTTTTGTATCTCAACTAGCTTTAAATATCCTCCTTATAGTTTTAAATATAATTTTGTCTTGGTACTTAAATAAGAATATTCTTCTATTTTTGCCTTGCTATTATTTATTATGAATAATTAGTATGAAATATTTCATAGGGTTTTAGCTCTAAAGCTAACCTACCTAACCCTAGTTATCGGTCAAAGATCATCAATCATTTAAATTTGGATACAGGACTTTTATATCTCGTATTCAGTGTAGTATCGTCATCTATACTGATATTGCTATTTAAGGTATTTGCACAACAGAAAGTGAATACCTTTCAAGCCATCGTTGTGAATTACTTCGTTTGTGTATTGACGGGTTTTGTCATCACAGGAGATTCTCCATTTACTTCAGTGTTTTGGGAGGAAAGTTGGTTTTGGTTTGGAATAGCTTTAGGGCTGTGCTTTATTATAGGCTTTAATATTGTGGCTAGAACAGTACAAATATTTGGAGTAACGATAGGATCTGTGGCACAAAAAATGTCGCTTTTACTATCTGTTTCTTTTGCCATTATCTACTTTAAAGAAAGTGTCAACTTTATTAAAATACTAGGACTTTTTTCAGCATTTACAGCCATTATACTCACTAATATTCCTGCAAAATCAAGTAATGAAACCACAAACACCATTAATGGTCTTAGTCCCAAGGATAATTTAAGTAAATATTTTTATCTCATCTTATTGACATTTGGAATCAGTGGATTATTGGAAATCATTATACAGTACGTGGAAAAAGTAGTAGAATCCCAAGGCAATGATGCCTCATTCCTTATTTTTGCTTTTGGAGTAGCATTTATACTAGGCTTTATATATTGGATGTATAACATGGTAGAAGGTAAAATGAAATTGGAAGGAAAGAGTATCATTGGAGGTATAGCTTTAGGCATACCTAATTTCTTTTCTCTCTATTTCTTGATGCTTGCTTTAGGGCAAGAAAATTGGGAAGCTTCTGTGGTTTTTCCTGTCTCTAATGTAGGAATTATTGGATTATCATCAGTAGTAGCTTTTATTGTTTTTAAAGAAAGGCTATCTACTATCAATATTTTTGGAGCGGTATTAGCGATGCTTTCCATATTACTCATCGGTTTTTCTGACCAAATAGTACAAATGTTATGAAACAATTATTGACCTTGTTTCTATGTTTTGCCATGTTTCAATTAATGGCACAAGACACACTTAGAGTACTATTTTTAGGAAATAGCTACACGAATAATATTCCTAATATTGTCCAAAGTATTGCTGATAGCCAAGGCAAAATAATGGAGCATGATAGACATACATTAGGAGGGTATACTTTGCAGGAACATTCTGTGGATGCTACTGGTTTAGCAAAAATAGCACTTGGGAATTGGGATTATGTGGTCATTCAGGAACAAAGCCAACTTCCGTCATTTTCTCCTAATCAAGTAAGTACTCAGGTTTATCCATATGCAGCATCCTTAGCGAATTCAATAAGAGTAGCGAATCCTTGTACTCAGCCTATTTTTTATATGACGTGGGGTAGAGAAAATGGAGATGCTTCCAATTGCGAATTTTACGAACCGCTATGTACCTATGAAGGTATGCAAGAAAGGCTGACAGAAAGTTATAATGAAATGGCCATGGATAATGATGCATTAGTTGCTCCAGTAGGAGAGACTTGGAGAAGAGTAAGGACTGCTAATCCAGATTTTAGTTTATATAATGGAGATGGTAGTCATCCTAATGCTAATGGAGCATATTTAGCTTCTTGTGTATTTTATTCTATGTTTTATGAAGGAAGTATGGAAGGAGATTATTTTGTGACGAATGCAGTATTAGACGAAGATGCAGAAATGATCAGAGCTATGGCTGATGAAACAGTTTTTGATGAAAACGAACAATGGGATTTTTCGATATTAGAAGTGATGGCATCTGCTGAATATATGTTAGAAGAAGACCTGTTTTCTTTTACAGAATTATCTACTAATGCGACTAGCCATAATTGGAGTTTTGGAGATGGAAATAACTCATCAGAAGCTAGTCCTACTTACCTTTATACCAGTTCAGGAATATACGAAGTGACTTATATTGCTTCTAATGATTGCACTGCTGATACGATTACATTGGAAATCAATTATATATCTACTACCACAGAAGAATTGATCGCTAAAGATTTTATTGTAATGCCTAATCCTTTCACGTCGAGTATAAGAATTGAAACAAATATTGCTTCTTCTATTGATGTGACTATCTATAATATGCTAGGAAAAAGAATAAAAACCTTACGATTTTCTAATGACGTAGAAGTCGATTTATCAGATTTGCCAAGAGGGGCATATTTCTTAGGTTATTCAAACGAAGGAAAAAGTAATTGGGTTAAGTTATTAAGAGAATAGTACAAAAAAGAAAACCCTCGCCTTCAGAAGGCAAGGGCCTCTAACCCAAACAAATAAACACAAAAACTACTTTTAAACAATCTTGACAATACAAATATAATGCTAATCAATTATGCTAATCAAGTGTATAGTGCATTTATTGTGACAATTATTTTAAGCATATTTTATACATTTAAAAATATGTAAATAACTGTTTTTTAAATACTTGATTGTTTTTAAATATTTTTTATATGTATGATTTGTGAATGAGGTTTTCAAATTTCAGCATTTTTTTAGTATTCTAAATACCTTTTAGAGGCTACTAAATAGTTTTTTACTCAAATGTTTAGAAATTTCTATTTACAATTTTATTGTTTATAACAAGTGTTTTTGAAATTCAATATAAAATTATACTATCTAGAACATTTATTTTTCTTCATTATGTACCTTTGGAATAGATAAAGTTTACATTTTTATGTGAATCTTTAAACTCCTTATAAATTCTTAGTGTTCTATTCTTAATAGAAAATGATAAATTGAAATGATAGTATTATTATCGCCTGCCAAAACATTGGATTTTACTACAGAAAACTATGAATTTCATAGTAAGCCAAGGATGTTGAAAGATAGCAGTATCCTAATTGATCAGCTAAAAACAAAAACTAGCAAGGATTTACAAGACCTCATGAAAGTTAGTGTGAAGATTGCAGACTTGAATGTAGATCGTTTCCATTCTTTTAAGACACCTTTTAGTACTAAGAACGCAAAACCCTCCATACTTGCATTCAAAGGAGATGTATATACTGGATTGCAAGCAGGAACAATGGATGAGGCTGATTTGGAATTTTCACAAGAACACCTTAGAATATTGTCTGGACTATATGGTATATTAAGACCAATGGATTTGATGCAGGCGTACAGATTGGAGATGGGAACTAGGCTGAAAAATGAACAAGGTAAAAATCTATATGAATTTTGGGGTGACAAAATAACTAGACTCATTAATAAAGATTTAAAAGCATCGAAAGGCAAGGCAGTTATTAATTTAGCATCCAAAGAGTACTTCAACGCAGTAAAACCAAAGGAACTAAAAGGAGAACTTTATCATGTCAATTTCAAGGAAGAAAGAAATGGCGTATATAAGATTATCTCTTTCAATGCAAAAAAGGCTAGGGGAGTGATGTCCCGTTATATCATTAAAAATCGAATCACAAATCCAGAAGACCTCAAGGCATTCAATGAAGATAATTATACATTTAATCCCGATTTATCTTCAGAAAAAGATTGGATTTTTACAAGATAACTCGCTCGCTTTGATAAACCTAGAAAGTTGGCTAAAGCTAAGGAACGTGTATGAAATAAGTACGTAATTCTAGATGAACTTTTTAATGGTTTGCTATCATTAGACTTTATTATGAATAATTGATGAGAGCCAAATCGACCTTTTAAAAATCTACTGCGTTATTTGTTTCTCGTCCCTAAGGCTACGATTTTCGAAAAAGACCTTGTTTATTTTCAAAATCTCTTATTTGTCTCTTATAAAAAACTATTCGTAATAAAGTCTATTATCAATTCCGTGATTTTGTCTAGCATAAGACACTGACCATTGAAGTTTTGAAAAATCCAATGGTCTCATCAAGCTCTATTTACACTGCAAAATTGAAATGTTAAGTTGAGTAATAACCTCAATTTTAGATAATCTATCTGATAGTTTTTAAAATATACATCTCTAGTTTTTTACTCACTTTTTGCAAATTTTTAAAGTTTAGCAAAAGTACATTATCAAAAATACCTAGGGGTATGAGTTTTTTGATTAAATTCAGATTTAGAATAAAAGACCAAGTGAAACGTATTTAATAACTTGAGCCAGAATGGGTAGTAATTTTTTCTTCTAAAGAATTCAAAAAATCGTTGCATAGCCGTAGCTACGGAACTATTTTTTGTGTTTTTTAGAAGGAAAAAGAACAAGCATAATGACTCAGGTTATTGAATTCCTTTCACTAAGAAGAAAATCATACTAATATGCAGGTGCTAAAACTACTTTTAGGTATTATTATAGCCATTATTTTATTTTTTGCTATACGTTTTTTGGATAAACCCCAAACATTAGGAGACGAATCCATTCCTGCCTTGGGAAAATTGCTCAACCCTTATGTTGGATTTTGGCAGAATGCAGAAAGTGTAGCAGAAATGCCTACCTCATTATCTGGAATGAGAGGTTTGGATGCTGATGTTAATATTTATTATGATGAAAGAATGGTACCACACATTTTTGCGAATAGTACAAAAGATGCTCTATTCGCTCAAGGCTATGTAACAGCAGCCAATAGACTATTTCAGATGGATTTGAGCAGTCGTGCTACAGAAGGCAGACTATCAGAAATACTGGGCCCAGATTTATTGGAAAAAGATATGGCACAGCGAAGAAAAGGAATGGTTTTCGCTGCTGAAAATGCAGTAAAAGAATGGTCAAAAAATGAATTAGGCAATATATTACTAGCAGCATATTGCAAAGGCGTAAATGCTTATATCAAATCTCTTTCTCCAAAAGATTATCCATTAGAATATAAATTATTGGGCATTAATCCAGAAGAGTGGTCAACGATGAAAACAGCTCTTTTCGTCAAGGCAATGGCAGCTTCACTAGCAGAAAGACACCACGATATAGAAGCGACCAATGCTCTGAAAAAATTCAATAGAGATACTTTTGATTTTATTTATCCAGCATATTTTAAGGAAGAAACACCTATCATTCCAATCACAAAAAAATGGGAATTTGAAACAATACCAATAGAAGAAGATGGAGTGGATAATGATGTGATAGATTATTTTAAATATGAAGATTACGAAAGAGCTCCAGATGGTATAGGTTCTAATAATTGGGTAGTTTCTGGTACTAAAACCAAGTCTGGTGATCCGATCCTTTGTGGCGATCCACATTTAGGATTGACCTTGCCAGCGATTTGGTATGAAATGCAGATTCATACACCAGAGTTCAATTCATATGGAGTCAGTCTGCCTGGCATTCCATTCATTATCATTGGTTTCAATGAAAATATCGCTTGGACACAAACGAATGTAGGACATGATGTAGCTGATTTGTACAAGCTTACTTGGAAAGACGCTACGAAGATGGAATACCTATATGATGGAGAATATAAGAAGGTAGAATTAAGAGTAGATGAATACCAAGTGAAGGGTGTAGGCACGGTCAAAGATACTGTTCGTTATACGATTTGGGGGCCAGTTCAATTTGAATCTCCTAGGAGTATGGATAAGGATCTAGCCTATAAATGGCTAGGACATCATAGTTCTAATGAAAAGGAAATTACGACTTTTTATGATTTGAATAAGGCAAAGAATTTTGATGAATATTATGCTGCATTGAATAATTATAATTTACCAGCTCAGAATTATGCCTTCGCTTCTAGAGAAGGAGATATAGGAATTAGAGTAGCGGGAGAATTTCCATTGAAAGAACAGAAACAAGGACGTTTTGTGAGAGATGGCTCATTATCTTCCTCTGATTGGAAAGGTTTTATTCCTAAGGAACATGGACCTTTTACGAAAAATCCACCACAAGGATTCGTCGCTTCTGCCAATCAGCATTCTACAGATCCTCGTTATCCATATTATTATAATAGAGAACATTTCGAATCATTCAGAGGGCGTATCATCAATCGATTTTTATCAGAAAAAGAAGATTTTACGGTACAGGATATGATGGATTTTCAAAATAGCAATTATGACTTGAAAGCAGAGGAAGCACTACCATTGATGCTCCAATACCTGAATGAAAGTGAAGCTAATAATAACAAGGAAATCATCGAATTACTCAAAAATTGGGATTATACTTTTAGAGCAGATACGAAGGTAGGAACGTTTTTTCAGACATGGTGGAGATATTTACATCATGATGTATGGGATGAAACGAAAAGCGATGATGTTCCCTTGCTGAAAGTTTCTGGAATCCGTACTATACATCTCATGCGAGATATGCCAGAAAGCATTTTCTTTGATGATAGAAATACAACGAAACCAGAATTAATCAATGATATAGTTACCAATTCATTTGTCAAGGCAAAAGCGAAATTAGGAGAAGACATTCCAGAATGGACGAATTATCAAAAACCAACCATTCATCATTTAGCCAAAATTCCTGCATTTTCAAGATTGACGACTGTAGGAGGAGTACATTCTGCATTGAATGCTCAGACAGATAAGCATGGTCCTTCTTGGCGACAGATTGTTGTATTAGGAGATGAAGTAAAGGCATTCGTTTCTTATCCCGGCGGACAATCTGGAAATCCTGGATCCAAGTATTACGATAATTTTATCAATACATGGGCAGATGGTAAATATTATGAAGCAATGTTCATGAAATCAGAATCTGATTATAGTGATAGCATGGTTTCGAAGCAGGTCTTGAGGAAATAAAATTATCTAAAAACCCTCACTGTAAACTAGTGGACTATTGAGATGTAGTTTAGAGTGAGCTTATTCTATTATTTCTACCATATTATAACTTAATAATCCCATAATTGGATTATATATTATCATTTGCTTATCATCTAAGCTAAAATGAGAAATAGAGTAGAATTGTTTTGTGTTATCATGCAAATATTTCATAATTTCTTTTGTTCGACTTAAATAATTATGTCCTAAATCAATCTTATATTTTCTGCCTGTTACTAAATCGATTATTGTTACATTATTTCTGCGAAGGAGATCCATACTTTCCGCTCCACATCCTCCTTCTGAAATTAGAAGGAAGTTATTCTTGAAAACTTCTTTAAAAAAAAACAAATATTGTTCTTTGTTTGAAACCTGTTTTTGTATTTGATTTTATCCTTTATATGTATGAAGAAAGAATCATTTTTAATTTGATGTTTTAAATTCAAATACGGATAGGTTGTCGTGAACTGTGTTGAATCTTTATTTTCGTAATGAGGATGTTGAGATAAAAACTTTAAATCAAATATCTTATTATTGATATTGTTGTCATTTTGTTTATCCAGTCTAACTGTGCCACAGTTAAAGAAGAGTAAAAAAACGAATGATGCAACAATGAATTTATAGATTTCTTTTATGTAGTAAGATAATTGCATTTTTAGTTGTTTTACTACTTAAGCCATCTCATCCAAAATCCTCAAATAATTCCCTGGCTCTGGACGGACTCTATAATTATCTGTCAGATCAGCTAATCTTACGATACCATTCTTATCAGTAATAATCAAAGTAGGAAAAAGATTATCTGTATCATAACCCAAAACTTCCATTCCTAGAGGTGTACCAAAAGCATTGAAAATATTCAATGCTTTTGCTGCTTTTAGATCTTCGTCAATGAGGAAAATAGCAGGAATATCGAATTTTTTAGCAAGACTTTTCGTGTGTTTAGGGGATTGTGGACTGATAAAAATTAATGAAGCACCCTTTTCTTTTATTTGTCTGTATTCTTTGGAGAGTTCTTTCATCTGAGCCATACAAAAAGGACACCAATTGCCTCTATAAAACAAAATGACAGCTGGAGCATTCATGTATGTAGAGATTTTGACGCTTTCTCCATCTGGAGTTTTAAAAGATACATCTGGCATTTTAGTACCTATTTTAATGGCATTCGTATCTCTGCTACCAAAATCAGTCGCCCAAAAAGTATATAATAACCAACCAACAAAACCTGAAATTCCAAGTACGAGTGCAGCATTATTTGGAGTTTCAAAAAAAGCATATAATACACCAATAAGGCCTAAACCCACAGCAGCTGTAAGTCCAGTCATTTTATGAGTAGTTCGAGGAGTTTGAACCAAGAATATTTTAGCAAAATAAAATGCAGCCACTCCATATATGATTAGATTGAAAATCCAAATAATGGAATTATCTCCTGTTACTAATTGAAAAATAACATAAATAAGAGCGATGCAGAAATAAGTAATATATCCTGATACGAAAATTGATTTTAACCTATCCATTGATTACGATTATTTAGAATTTGTTAGGAGTTTTTCGACATGAAGATATGCTAGACCTTTATCGCTCTAACCATTTCCCGTTTCATTGGAGGACCAGGAATACTCTCCACAGTAAACCCTGCAGCTTTCAATGCTCTTTTGAAACTTCCTTTGGCACAGTAAGTGACTAGAATTCCACCTTTTTGCAGAGATTGGTACATTTTAGATAAAAAATCTTCTTCCCAAAATTCCGCTTGTGCATTAGGAGCGAAGGCATCGAAATATATGATGTCAAATTGATTATTAAAATCAATCTTTTCGAATAACATTTGATACTTGGTAAAATTAAAAAATGGAGAAATAGCATGAGCTTTTTCCCATTCTAATTCATGTAATTGTAAGAAAGATTGAGGATCTTCCTGTTGTAAATTTTCTGCGTAATTGAGTCCTTTGGCTTGTTTTAATGAAATAGGGTAGGCTTCTATCGTAGTATAATGGATAGGTAATTTTCTCTTGTCAGATTCTAACAGTGTCATGTAAGAATTCAAGCCTGTTCCCCAGCCAATTTCTAAAATAGAAACCTCACTTTTTTGCTGAGCTTGATAATCCAAACCAGCATCTATGAAAACGTGCTGAGTTTCCTGTATCGCTCCATGAATGGAATGATAAGTCACTCCAAACTTTTCTGATAAAATAGAATGTGATCCGTCGCTGGTTGTTATGATTTTATTGCTCATGAATAAGTTTATTGTTCCTCCCAGACACTTTCGCCATCTTTATTAATATACAGCCATTTTCCATCTATGGACGCCCAAGCCAAACCTTTTCTAAATGGCATGACTTGATCAAATTCTGGAGCAATAATCAAATCATCTTTCTCATCCACAAAACCCCATTTTTCATCTATCAGTACTTGTGCTAGACCATCAGAAAATGTTCCAGCATCTTCATATAGTGGTGGAATAATAACCTGTACATCAGTATCGATATAACCAAATTTCCCCTTGTATTCTACGAGTGCTTTTCCTTCGTTGAAATCACCAATAAAATCCAAGTTAGGTTTCAATACAATTTCTCCTAAATGATTGAGTACACCATATTTTTCATTATTCGTAAAAATGGCGAAATTATCATAATATCTTCCTTCAGAATGCCCTTCTATGAAATCGAATTGTGGTGCTATGACAACATCGCCACCAGTATCTACCAAACCCCATTTTTCATTTTCTACAACAACTGCTAAATCCTTTTGGAAAGGAAACGCCAGTTCAAAAGAAGGTTTGATGACATACTCACCTTCCATATCTATATAGCCCCATTTTTGCGTTCCGTTAGTTACAGCTGCTAATCCTTCTTTGAAAATAGTGGCATTGGAATAATGTGGTTTTATTGAAAAATCACCAGCTTGATTGATGAATCCATATTTCCCATTGAGTAATACAGGAGCATATCCCTCACTAAAATCATCTACAAAATCATAAATAGGTTCTATAGCAATACTTCCTCGTTCGTCCATGAATCCCCATTTTCTGACGAGTTGTACCTTGCAAAGATTTTCTTCAAATAGACCTGAGTAATTGAAGACATGCTTCAAAAGTGGTCTGCCTAAAAAATCAAGATGTGTAGGTTTATTATTGATAAGAATACGAGAAAATCCATTGTAAAAATCTTCTGCTTCATAGTATTGAGGCTCGATGACAATATCGCCATGTTGGCTGATAAATCCGAATTTTCCGTTTTCTCTAATTTTATATAGGGGATGCTGCATCTTGCCGTTAGATGTTAGACTATGTTTTAATATTCAAGTTTACTAAGAATACTTAGTAGTCAGTCAAGTTAATAGTGTCGAGTATTTTGCGTCCTTTTAGCCTACACTTCGTTAGAGAACCACTCATTTAGCTATGGCTAAAATCGTGAACCTCCGCTTCATTCAGACTAAAATTACACTAAAAATATAACCGACACTATTAGCTTGACTAACTACTTAGGAGGGGTTAATCGTAATAATTAAACAGCCTAACCCTTTATCAAAAAAGCTACTCATTGACTAAATCTCTGAATTCTTGTAGTAAGTCTCGGTTTTCTTCATCCGAAAGATAAGCGAATTTTCCCTTTTTATTGATAATATAGTAGGCAGGAATTGTATTCAGCCCATATTGACGCTTAACTTCGTCCACATTATGAGCAATTACGTTATTTCCATAGATATTATGCTTCGCTAATGCTTCTTTCCAAATATCATCTTCAAGGTCAATAGATACATTGAGAAGGACTACACCCATTTTTTTGAGCTGTGCTCGTAGCTGTTCTGACTTTTTGAAATTATTGATACAAGGCTTACACCAATGAGCCCAAAAACTGATATAAATAACCTTTCCTCGATAATTGGCTAGGCTTCGAATCGTACCATATTCGTCTCTTATCTGAAATTCTGGAGCATCTATATCTGGCATTTCAATGATAAGTTCGCCATATAAATTTTCTACTGCTTGAGTGTATTCTGGATAAGGACATAATTTTTTAAAAGTAGCAAATTTCTTTTTTGCCAAATCCGTACTGCCTTCATAGGTATATACATTTCTCATGAGTTTGGATAGCAAATAATACTTCGCCCTACCAGACATTTTTTTTTCTATATTGTTATAATATTCCAACTCAACAGCGACGGTATTGGTCTTTTTTGGAAGGAATAAAAAGTGTGCGTAGCCTCTCATATAATTATGATAAGCAGGATGATCCATCAAATCTAAAGAAAGCGTATTCGCATCTTTTTTTAATTGGTAATGATCCGCAACTCGTTGAAAATCTCCAGGACCCATCTTTTTTTGATTGATAATTAAATAACCTATTTTATTAGTTTCGTAGGTATATTTAATGTCATTGGAAATATAGTCAATTAATGCTTTATTAATATTTGGTGCATCTTTTTTTGCTAATAAAAATGCGAGTTGCTCTTGATTTTTTTCGCCTAATTGTTTGTAATAAACAGAAGGAGAAAGATCTGCTAATTCGTAATTTTTATGTAGTATCTGAGTTTTGATATAAGAAGCCTCATAATCCCAGTATCCACCACTTTTATATTTACTTTCGTAATCAAAAATCAGTTGATTATTTTCGAATCCTTTTCCAGAAAAATTCAATGTGCTACTTGCTGCATTGGCAGTAAATTTCATGACTATATCATCTCCTGGTCTAAGAAATAATTTGAAATTATCTTCGCCTAAAGTTATATCTGCAAAAGCATTTTCTGTGAGGTCAATCACAGTGCTTACTTTATTATCTGCTTTTAATTTTACTCTGTATATATCATATCCTTCAGTACCAGTTTTCTTTACTTTGATTTCAATTAAATCTGTACTGGGATTATCAACTTCAAAAGTGAGGTAAGTGGAAGTAGCTTGTGATAATGTGCAAGAGAATATGCAGCAAAAAAATAGTAATATCTTTTTCATGAAAGAGCGTAAAGTAGTATTTGATAAAGATAGTAGATACCTTTTTCTTAGGAAAGAAAAAGGCATCTACTTGGTCAGACTATATAAAGACGAAAAATAAAAGGATTTGGATGTTAATAATGGCTTAAATTATTGAATTAATTTTCTCAATTCATCAAAACTCAACAAATTCAGATGTTCTTTTCTATTCTCATCGAAAATATCGTATTCATAATAAAGATTAGCAGGTTCGATGCTAGAGCCTAGAGCTTGTGTTTTTGAAAGAATCCCAACTCCCCAATCTGTATCTATACAGCAGGAATTTATGCTGGAATCGAAACGAGCTTTCATGAAGCCTTTCCATGTCGTACCATTCCAATAATCCAATGCTGGCGTAAGATGGAAATGATATTTTTCCCTGCCATGCCAAGCTGTTGGTGGATTACAATCATGCAAGACGATAAAACCATCATCTGCGATAAAATCCAAAGCATTTTCAATATCTCTTTCTACTTGTTCTGCAAGGTGTAATCCATCGATGAAAATAACGTCGAATTTATCAATATTAGGAAGTATTTGCTTTGCTCTTAATTGAGCAAAAAAATCATCACTAGTCAGCTTGAAATCAACTGGATTTTGCTTGAATTCCAAACCTGGATCTACACTATATTTAGTATTCGCCTTGATGTGTGTGAAATTATCATCCGGATTACGAACACCTATTTCCATATAAAGCGTATCACGCTTCAAAAGAGATAATAAATAATTGACAATGTCAGTTCTCTTAGGCGTTTTGCTGCGTTCTAGCGTCGTCTTTTTTTGAGCATCTAAATAATATTGATTATTCAGTAATTTCAATCCTGTCCTACAGTTTTTGTAGTATCTTATTAATCCTTTCATCTGTGTCTTAATAGTTATTAGGTTATTAGTTATTAAGTTGATTAGGATTTACTTTTTTGAAGGTATTTAATGTAACCATTGAGTAGTTTTAAGCATTGGTCATATTGTATTTTGAACGTCTCTAATTCCTTCTTTGAATTATAATTCTCATCAAAAGCTGTGATTAAATGATCTAAGGTTTCGCTTAATGAGCCACGAGAAATTCTTGAAAATTGAATATTCTCTTGATAATGAAATCGTCCATGTCCTTCAGCTATATTAGCAGTTACAGATCGGGACGAATTGAGTATTTGAGATGTTAATTGAAATTTTTAACTTTTAGGAAAGTTATTTTTAACAACTAAAGAAACTTCTTTTTTGAATTTTCTACATTGCTTATATACCTCCAATTCATAAAAATTAACAAATGGCATATATTGTACTTTTGTTAGGTTGATTTAATTATAAAATAATAGTTAGTTGAAACGAAACATAGCTGCACAATACTGCGTAGCCCTCAATAACTCATCAAAACTTATACAAAAATCCTAACATTGTATTGAACCCAAAATTATTATATCCATTAAATCGCTGATATTTTTGATCGGTGATATTATTCAAATTTAGAAATAAATTGAATTTATCATTCATGCGATAAGATGTAAATAGATTGATGTCTGCCAACGCTCCTATTTTTTCATCTATCTGTGTACTAGACAAATACGATCTTTTTCCTCCTACGAAGATGGAAGTTCCTATGGTCAATTTATTATTCAATAATGCAGAATAAGCGATTTTAGTATCTAGTCCAAAATTAGGTGCATCATGATAATTACTAGATAAAGAATCTAGTTTTGGATTTTGGAAAGTAAGATTAAGACCTAAATCTAATCCTTCAACGATTTCTATTTCTGCTGTTATTTTAGTGATGATATAGTCTACGTTATCATAAATTACATCGAAGCGTTTTTCGTCATTATTAAAATCATTAACAAAAAATGGATTATTTGTTACCATTCTATATCCGACTTCAATTCCTACATCGAATTTACTGAAATCAAAATTAAATCCTCCATGAGAATAATTGACTTGTCGTTGGTTCAGTTGAGGATCAGAAATAATGAAAGGATTCAATTCGCTCAACGAACGGAAAGAAACCTGTTCTGCATGACCAGTCCAACCTAAATAAACAGAAATATTATCCTTATACAGATTTACTAATACTTCTACATCTGGAAATAATTTGAATTTATTTTCTGCTAGCAAAGAACCATTAATTCCTGCCTTTACTCTAAATATATCATGATGATAATTGAAGGAAGGCGTGATGGATAAAATATTACTTGTCGTATCGCTTGATGTGGTATTTTTTACCAATGAATTACTTAAACCTATATTGAATAAGTGCTTTTGATTAAAATACTTACCAAAATCGACAGCAGCATCTACACCTAATTCTGAAGCAGCATAATTATCACGTAAAGTATATAAACCTACACCAACATTATACTTTAATTCGCCATAATTAATATCCGTATTCCTAAAATTAATCCCTGCTTTGAACAATGAAAAATACTGCTTCACATCCTTTGCCTCGAAAGTCAGCAAGTCATGATTATAGCCATAGAAAAATCGCTGATCATAATCGTATTCTATATCTCCACTGAGCTCGAATCCACCATCAAATTGGTAAGCTGCATTAATGTCTGTATTCACATCCATGAATTGCTGATTATCCAACTGTCCTAGATCGAAAGCACTATAATATCTTGCTTTTCCACCGACTAACAATCCATTCATTTGGTGCTGATAACCTGCTTCTGCATAAGGCGACAAAGGATAGCCAATCGCTCCTCTGATAAATCCATTATAAGAACTTGGAAGCGGCTCCTCATCCATCATGAGCGGCTTGATATCTGGGGCATCATAACTAAGCATCAAAAATTTAGGATCTACCTTATAACTATTGATGACACGAGTGGTATCCAATGTAGGTAAAGGAGCAAAAATGTCCACTTTGTCCACATCATTTAGCTTGAGATCAAAATCCTTGATGATTTGTACTTCATCAGAAGGAATGCTGTCTTGTTGTGCTTGTACTTGGATGGCAAATAATGTGATTGCCAATATGGTTAATATATGATTCTTCATCTTAAAATTTTTCAGTGAACAGTTATCCGTGAACAATGAACAGTTGCCAGTTGCTTTTGGCTTTAGGATAGAATAATATTTATCAACATGAATTTTGATTTCATGCCCTAAAGCTAGAAGCAGCTACAGAACCAAAATACTGGTAACTGCTCACTGGCAACTGTTCACTGAAATTACTCTGGAATAATTCTAGAACCTTCTCCTTCTTTGGCTGCTATTGTTGCTAATTTTGCTTTAGCAGTACCTATGATGCCTTGATCGTCAGGATTCTTATAGTTTTCTATTAATGTCTCTAAGGCTGCTCTAGCATTGAATAAATCTCCTTGTTCAAAGGCGATATCAGATAACAAAACCAAACCACGAGCTACCCAAGATTCGTAATTTTTACTTTTTTTCAAATGTGCCATACACAAATCTCTAGCCACAGGTAAATCTTGCTCTACATAATAAATGTAAGCAATTTGATACCTCGATTCTGCTCCTTGTAAATTATTAGAATTAGCAGAATTCCTAAAGTGGACTAATGCGGTATTATAATCCTTGCTAGTCAATGCAATTTTTGCTTTATAATAATTCGCAGTCGATTTTTGTGCATCTGTTGCATTACTAGCGATGACAGCATCTGCTTCTTGATACACTCCTGCTTTATTTCCAATTTTATAAGCACTTCTCAATGCACCTAAATGTGCATCGAATTTCTTATTATCATCTGTAGCTACTTTTGCTAATGCAGAAAAATAAGCATAGGACTTAGCAAAATCTTCTAATTCATTATAACTAATGGCTGCTGCTTTCGTCAATGCTTTTTCATACAAACTGCTATTTCCTTTAGAAATCACAAAATTATAATCGGGTAGGGAAGCCGCTAACTGCTCTGATGCCAGATAACTTTCTCCTCTATTATAATGTGCTTGAAGTGTATATAATCCGTTTGGATACCTATTGATATATTTGGTATATGCAGCGATTGCAGCAGGGAAATTAGAACTTTCATATTGTAACTCAGCTGCTTTGAAAATGATACCTTCCTTATCTTTGTCAGATATTTTTCTACCTAAAACCCTTTCTTGGAAATCAATGAATCCTAATGGATTATTATTATCAATATAGATTTCTTCGATACTTTGCAAAGCAGTGCTTTGCTCTGCTTGCGATGGATTATTAGAGAATATTTTCTCATAATATTTCAATGAACTTTCCTTATCGTTTTGGTTATAATTAACCAAACCTAATAATAAATACCCTTGATTAACTAAGTCAGAAGTTTCTGCGTAGCCATCGACTAATTTTAACGTAAATTCCTCAGCTTTCCCATAATTTCTTTCTCTAAAATAGGTATTCCCTAAAGATAACAAGGCATCATCTGCATAAACAGAATTAGGCATTTGATTGACTAGTGCTTTTAAGTTAGTTATTTGATCTATGCTGTTATCATTCAGTTTTTCTATGGTTGCTTTTTGGAATAAAGCATAATCGTAGCCATTATATTTATAGTTAATGGAGGTCTGATAATAAGATAGGGCATTTTGGTATTGCTTGAGCATGAAATAACTATCTGCTGCTCTCAATAATGCGTCTGGAAATACCTTTGTTTTAACGTCATTAGAATAAGAAGTATCCCAAGTATCCAAAAAACCGTTGATAGCACTCTCGAAATAGGTACCACTATTCTTGTAATCCTTCTTTTTTAGATAATTATAGCCTTGCATATAATAGGCTAAATTAATGGATGTCTCTTCTGGAAGACTACTGTATCCTTTAGCAATATCAATGAATTTTGATAATTCTGAGATACTGGCACTATATGATTTCTCCTTATGAGCGATTTCTCCTAATCTAAATAATGCCTGAGCTTTAGTCATGACATTAGGTGTATTTTGAAGAGATTGTCTTAGATATATTTTAGCATCGTTGTATCGCTTGTCATTGAATAACTGTACTCCTTTAAAATAGGTGACTTTCTGGTAAGCTTCCTTTATTTTTTGAGTTTTGTTTGGGATGTTTTGCATCAGCTGGATCGCTTTGTCATAGTCAGCAGTATTCATGAATATACGACCTAGCATTTGCTGCGATTCATCATAATTTTTACTGGAAGTGCTTATTGTCTGAAAAGCAGCGATGGCTTCTCTATCGAAGCCTAACTGGTAGGATAATTTACCATATAAAAAATGAGAATTCTGCTTAATTTCAGCATCATAATTCATTTTAGAGGCAGCATAGAAAGCATTTCTAGCTGAGTAATAATCTTTTTTTGTCAAATAACTATCTCCTAAATAATACAAGGCATTTTGAGCTAATTCATTATCAGTAGATTTCAATTCTTCAAAATCCTTAATCGCAGCTTCTAATTTGTCATTTTTATATCTAGTGAAAGCGACTTGGTATAAATCCTGTGCCCTTAGTTCTTTTGCATTATCAGAATATTCTTCAAAATAAGGGAGTGCCATTCTATAATTCTCCTGCTCGAAGTAGGATTTGGCTACTAAATGCGTAACACTATTTTCGTAATCTATCTTTTTCTTCGATTCTAATGCAGCAGTACCTATGGTAATCACATCACGATATTCTTCATTAGCGAAGTGAATCTGACATTGGTAATAAGGCATGATTTTATCATACTTCCCTTTATTATTAGAATCTCTGAATGCTTCGAGTGCATCATCATAGTCATTATCTTCAAAAGCGATGATACCTAAATAATAATTAGCCTCGCCATGATATTTTCCTTGAAATCCTTTTATTTTTTCAAATTGGATTTTAGCATTTGTCTTATCATCTCGTACAAAATAAGCATAGCCTTGTTTGTATTTGACTTCTGACATGGTAGCTGGATCAAGATTATCTGTACCAGCCATTTCGTAATAAGCAATAGCTTGCTGATACATCTTATTATTGAAATAATAATCAGCCAGTTCCATCATGGCTTCCTGTGCTATTTTTTCAGGAGCATATTTTCTGATGAATTCCTGCATGAGTTTTTCGCCATCATTTAATTTAGTGAATACAGCACTTTTGGCTATCATCAATTCAGCTCTCCTTACTTCATTTATCAGCTGTGTAGTGCCTTTACTATCATCCAAAAACGTTTCTAACGATTCTTTTGACTGGAAATACAGCCCTTCTTCAAAAAACACTTTCCCCTCATTATAAGGATGAAGCATATCTTGATAAAAAGTAGTTTCCTGTGCAAAAGAATTGAAATGAGATACAAGTACGATTGCTATGATAATCCATTTATTCATGATCAGGCTTGGTTTTCTTCTAAAATGTATAAAATATATTATGTTAAAATACAATATATTTTATGCTATTTATGAAATAAAAAACCCTTGTGGTTGATTATCCACAAGGGTTTGCAAAAATAATATTTTTACTAGGACTAATTAGCACATCGTTAGACATTTTTGATGATGTACTTTTGCAAACTTTCAAAATTTACTAAAAGCTAGGTTAAAAAATGTCTAGCTGTAGTACTATTTAGCCTTTTAGGCTGAGTATTTTGATTTCTACTCGTTGATTCTTTTTTCTTCCTGAAGGAGTATTACTAATATCTACAGGTTCTGTCTTACCATAACCTTTAGAAGCTATCCGATCTCTACTCAATCCTTTACCGACCAAATGATCTCTAACTGCTGAAGCCCTATTCTTTGACAACCAATTACAGTATTCATGAGAAGGCAACCTATTGGTATGTCCTCCTATTTCTACAATAACCTTAGGATTTTCAATCATAAAGGCATGTATCTCATCCAGTACAGGATCCATCCCATTAAGGATTTTATAATCATCTGCTTTGAAATCCAATTGATTAATCCTAATAGTCTGCCCTTCTTTTATCTTTTCAGGATCCAATTCCTTCATAATCTTAGGCTCTTCAGCTATAGGAGGATTGTTGACTATTGGATCTGGATCAACAATAAGATCTGGATCAATAATGGGATCTGGATCGATAACAGGATCTGGTGGGATATTTACGGCAATAACATCATCCTTAGGTTCAAATAGTTCATCATCAATAGGAGCATCACAGCGATCCTTTTCAATGATATCAGATGCATGATCCACTAAAAGATTACCATTGTAAGGGAAAAGAGTAGGCGTTTTATAGAATGCCTCAAAAACAATGTATTTGTAATCTCTTTTTGGTTTGATGTCAAAGGTGTGTTCTTCCCATGTAGTACTTTTTACTACAGCACTTTCTGCGAGTAACTCCCTTTTATCACAATAACCATTTCCTCCCCAGACCCTTAAAAGAACAGGCTTGATAAAAAACTCATTCTTAAGTGTAGTTCGACTAATGCTGAAGTATTCATCAGAATAAGAAAGGTATATTCTGAATTGATAACAAGAGCCAGTTTTCAGAGGAGCGGATAATCTTTGTCCTACAGCTTCCCATGTTTCATTATCTCTGGTAACCATACCTAGATAAGTCATACCATTAATAGCTCGCTGATTTACTTCAAATGCTCCTGGTTGAACATCTGGTGGCGACTCTCCTTCCATACCGCAGTTGTACCAACCCATAGGTGGCTGACTATGCCTAGGCATATCTTCAAAAGAAGGATTAGATAATTTAATGCGTTCATTTTGAGCATTCATGCTTAATGAGAAACACATTAATAAAGTAAGTATTAAATTGATTTTTTTCATAATTAACCAAAGAGGTTTGATTGCAAATTAAACGACTGAAATGCTTCAAATGTTATCAAAGCATTGGTTTACATTCTTATAGATGATCAAAATACAGGAAAAGTTGTAAGAAAAGATAGGGTTGTCACAATTTTTAACAACACTTTAAGCTAAACGTAGTAAAAAAAATTACTTATCCCAATTTGAAAATGGTTACAAATATATAAAAATAAGAGCTACTGATTTAGTGTCTGTTTAGATTTTACTTGTTTTGGAATATGGGAAACAATTATAAATTCATATTACATATATTTATATTGTTTCAATTCATAATATTATATAAATGCTCATAATTCTTATTTGCTGTGAAAAAACAACTTTTTCCATAAACCTTTTTCTTTTTTATTGTATTTCCGTTGTTTAGTTTTTTTAAGTAGCTATTGAGTAGTAAATATTTATTAGAATATGGCATTGCAGTAGTGAAATAGTAGTAGTATTTTATTTTTTTCGATGATTTATTCAGAACTTTGAGTCGTTCATGATTAAGTGAGCAGAATAATATTTTGAAATTATTTTTTATTTAAAATCAAACTTCATATTTATGAATAATTCATTTTATTTACCCAATTTATGCAGCACTAAGAATAAAGCAATCATTGTAGGATTGTTTTTCTCTATGTTAGCTGCTTTACCTGCTTTTGCACAACCTATAGTAGTAGCACCAACTCCTACTTGTCCATCTGCAGATGTTATTTCCATGTTTAGCGAAGCTTATACAGATGTAGTTGTAGATACATGGTTGACAGGATGGTCTTCTGCAACAAATGGAGCGATTGTTCTTGTTGCTGGTGATGAGACAAGACTATATGAAAATGTAGACTTTCTTGGAATAGAAACAGTTGCTAATCAGATTGATGCTTCTGGAATGACTGACTTTAATATTGATGTTTGGACACCAAACATGACTACTTTTAGAGTAAAACTAGTCAACTTTGGCCCAGGCGGAAATTCAGAAAGTGAAATAGCTTTCACGCCAACGCTATCTGGATGGAATACATTTACTATTCCTATGGGAGATTTTACAGGACTTACTAATGGTACTGCTAATATTGGCCAATTGATTCTTTCTGGTCTTCCAGTTGGAGCAGGAACTGTATACATTGATAATGTATATTTCTCTGCTTGTGGAACTATTGTTGATCCACCAGTAGACGCAGAACCTACAGTAGCTGCACCAACTCCTACTTGTCCATCTGCAGATGTTATTTCCATGTTCAGTGAAGCTTATACAGATGTAGTAGTGGATACATGGTTGACAGGATGGTCTAATTCAACGAATGGAGCTATTGTTTCTATTGCTGGTAATGATACAAGACTATATGAAAATGTAGACTTTTTGGGAATAGAAACAGTTGTGAATCAAATCGATGCTTCTGGAATGGATAACTTTAATATTGATGTTTGGACACCAAACATGACTACATTTAGAGTGAAATTAGTCAATTTTGGCCCAGGCGGAAATACAGAACATGAGATAGCTTTTACACCGACTTTAGAAGGATGGAATACGTTTACTATTCCTATGGCGGACTTTATAGGACTTACTAATGGTACTGCTAATATTGGCCAATTGATTCTTTCTGGTCTTCCTACTTCAGGAGGAACTTTGTACATTGATAATGTGTATTTCTCGACTTGTGCAGGAGCTCTACCTACAGAACCTACAGTAGCTGCACCAACTCCTGAGTGTGCTACTGGAGATGTAATTTCTATGTTCAGTGATGCATTTACAGATGTGGTTGTTGACACATGGTTGACAGGATGGTCCAATTCAACGAATAGTGCGATTACTCCTATTGCTGGTGATGATACCAGACTATATGAAAATGTAGACTTTTTTGGAATAGAAACGGTTGTTAATCCAATCGATGCTTCTGGGATGACTCACTTTAATATTGATATTTGGACTCCAGATATGACTACTTTTAGAGTAAAATTAGTCGATTTTGACGCAGGAGGAACTACAGAAGGTGAGATAGCTTTCACACCAACACTAGCTGGATGGAATACTTATTCTATTCCTATGGCAGACTTTGCTAACCCAGCATTGGTAAGTGGACCTACATTGAATAATACTTCTACTATTTCCCAATTGATTCTTTCTGGACTTCCTACTGGAGGAGGAACTTTATATATTGATAATGTATATTTCTCTGGGGATTGTGCTGCTGTAGTTGCTTCTTGTGATGCTCCTGCTAATATTGGAGTTGAAGTAACTGGTCCTACTAGTGCATTGTTTACTTGGGACATGGTTCCTGGTGCTACACTTTACCAAGTGAAGTACAGAGTAAGAGGTACTTCTGCATGGTCTAAGTTTGCTACTGCTATTACTCAACGTAATCTTACTTCCCTTACAGGAAATAAGAACTACCAGTATAAAGTACGTGCATTTTGTGCAGAAGGAGTATGGTCTGATTATTCAGAAACAGGAATGTTCTCTTCTTTCTACACAAGTAATTGTGAAGCACCAACTGGTGTAGCAACTGTTACTTTGGATAATACAAGTTTCAAGGTAAGATGGGATGCTTCTGGAGAAGTAAAAGGTAAGATTCGTTATCGTGAAGTAGGTACAACTACTTGGTTGACTAAGAACAGTCTTTCTGGTAACAACTATATATATGTAACAGGTTTGACTGCTGATGCTGATTACGAATATAGAGTAAGAATGAATTGTAATGATGACGAATGGTCTGCTTACAATACATTGTATTTCCATAACCTTGGTACTTTGGAAGGAAGAATGTCTCAAGAATTGACAGGAGTTCGTTTATATCCTAATCCAGCAAGTGATGTATTGAATATCACTTATGACAATGAATTGGGTACAGAGGTTACTATCGAAGTGTTTGATATGTTAGGAAGAGCTATGATTAGCGAAATTTCTAATGATAGTCAAATCGCATTGAATGTTAACCAATTGAATGGAGGTAGCTATGTTATTTCTATCATTGCAGATGGTAAGCAATCTATACAAAAGTTTGTGAAGAAATAATAACTAGACTTATTTGACGACTCATTTATGAGTAATCGAATAAGTTTAAATATATTTATCATGGAGGTGTAGCGAAAGCTGCACCTCTTTTTTTTTGGAAAATTTAAGAATTAAAAAGCCCTCACTATAAAATAGTGAGGGCTTTTTAATTCTTATAATGAAATGCGTAATAATGTCTATTGAAAAGCATTGAAACCAGTAACATCCATTCCTGTTATTAATAAATGAATATCGTGTGTTCCTTCATAGGTCAAAACCGTTTCAAGATTCATCATGTGCCTCATGCAAGGATATTCATTGGTAATACCCATTCCTCCATGTATCTGGCGAGCTTCTCTTGCGATTTCT
Source organism: Maribacter sp. (assembly GCA_051275765.1). Classification (GTDB taxonomy): domain Bacteria; phylum Bacteroidota; class Bacteroidia; order Chitinophagales; family Saprospiraceae; genus JAHDCE01. The sequence continues at coordinate 26,869 of JBNMOV010000003.1, forward strand.
AATGCTATAAGAACATTGTTCCTTTTAGCCATAGAAACCTGTGCAGGAGTAACTTTTCCTTGATTCATCAAAGTACCTAGTCTCCATACTAAAAGCTGACCTTTAGTAATTTCTGTAATCATTTCAGCCAGTTTCTTCTGTGTTAATTGGAAACCTCCGATAGGTCTTCCAAACTGAACTCTTTCCTGAGAATATCTCAATGCAGAATCATAACAATCCATTGCAGCACCTAATGCTCCCCATGCGATTCCGTATCTAGCTTTAGTCAAACAAGATAATGGTCCTTTTAATCCTTTGATATCTGGGAATACATTTTCTTTAGGAACTCTTACATCTTCAAATACCAGTTCGCCAGTAATAGAAGCACGCAAAGACCATTTTCCATGTATTTCTGGAGTAGTGAAACCTTTAGTTCCTGTTTCTACCACCATTCCTCTAATCTTACCACTTTCATCCTTTGCCCAAACTACAGCAAGATCTGCTACAGGAGAATTAGTGATCCACATTTTAGCACCATTTAAGATATAACAATCTCCATCATCCTTGATGTTGGTTACCATTCCGTTAGGATTAGAACCATGATCTGGCTCTGTCAAACCAAAACAACCAATCAAATCACCTGAACCTAATTTAGGCAGCCATTTCATTTTTTGCTCCTCAGAAGCATATCTATAGATAGGATACATCACCAATGAACCTTGGACAGAAGCCATAGAACGAATTCCAGAATCTCCTCTTTCCAATTCTTGCATGATGATACCATAAGCAATATCATCCATTCCTCCTCCACCATATTTGGTAGGTATGCTAGGTCCATAAGCTCCTATATCGCCTAATTCTTTGAAAAGGTGCGTAGGACAAACTGAGCGATTAGCACAATCTTCTATGATAGGAGATACGGATTGCTTTACCCAATCCCTAACTGCATCTCTAGCTATTTTATGCTCATCTGTCAATAAATCATCCACACCATAGTAATCATGGTTTTGGAATTGATCTGTTTTATTTGATATATTGAAGTCGTTTAATCGACTTACTCCATTCGGAAAATTACCCATTATAATCTGGTTTATAGTAAATAGATTTTAAGATGTTGAGATTTTAAGATGCTAACTGTTACGCAGCAACATTTTAATTATTTGAGAAGATAAATTTTACATAATAATTTTGGTAAAGGGCTAATAATCTATACCGAATCTCAATATCTAATTATCTTAAAATCTCTACATCTAACTTAGCGATGCAAAGCTACTAAAAAGTACATTGTTTTGCTTGAGTTTTTGTCATAGGAATATCAAAAAAGCGGTTTGGAAATATTCCAAACCGCTTTTGTATTGATAAATTGAAGAGACTACCAACGAATAAGTGCTGAACCCCAAGTAAATCCACTACCAAATGCAGCTAGACAAACTAAATCGCCTTCTTTTATCTTTCCTGCTTCTATGGCTTCAGTCATAGCAATTGGAATAGATGCTGCTGTTGTATTTCCGTATTTATGGATATTATTCCATACTTTATCGTCTGGTAATTTTAGTTTCTTTTGTACGAATTGGCTAATTCTTAAATTAGCCTGATGAGGAATTAACATATCTATATCTTCTGTAGTATATCCTGTAGCATCGAGTGCTTCATGAATAACTTCAGGGAACTTGGTTACTGCGAATTTGAATACAGCAGGTCCATTCATATTAGGATAAGTCAATTTGTTATCCAACATATGCTGAGTAAGGAACATTCCTCCGAATTTATTTTCATCAGGATAGCCAAAGCCCTTTTTACCTAGCCATTTTCCACCATGAGCACCAGGGTTGAGATAAGCCAATTGTTCTGCGAAAGTACCATCTGCATGAAGATGTGTAGTTAAGATTCCTTTTCCTTCCTCTGTAGTAGGTTGTATGATGGCTGCTCCTGCTCCATCTCCAAAAATAACGGTTACATTTCTGCCTTCAGTAGAAAAATCCAATCCAGAGGAATGGAATTCTGAACCTACCAAAAGTATGTTCTTATACATTCCAGTCTTCACGAACTGATCCGCTATGGAAAGACCATATATAAAACCAGAACACTGGTTTCTAATATCTAATGCTCCTATACCTGGAATACCTAGTTCTCTTTGTAATAATACACCACAGCCTGGGAAATAATAATCTGGGCTCAATGTAGCAAATATGATGAAATCTATATCCTTTGCAGTGATCCCTGCTTTTTCGATCGCTTTTTTAGAAGCTTCTACTGCCATTGTAGTAGCGGTTTCTTCGTGCTTTTTTCCGTACCTTCTTTCTTTTATCCCAGTACGATCCTGAATCCACTCATCACTAGTATCCATATACTCGCAGAGGTCATCATTGGTTACTACTCTTTCTGGGACATAGAAACCCATTCCTGCTATTTTTGAATTGAACATTTACTCAGTTTTATCCAGTTAAGGGCTTGTTATTTATATTAAAAACCAATATTTAAACAAGTTCTAAAATTTAGAAGTGCAAATTTAAGAAAAGTCATTGACATAATACTAAAAATACGATGTATAACAGATTAAATTTGGTAGCAATATTGTTAGCGAATTTTCGCAATTATATGCTTGTGTTACACTTACTTATATGCTATAATCTTATGGAGCAAAGTTGGTTAATCCTTCAAATAACCATTTTGCTAAGACTTCTCGATTGCTCTCTAATACAAATCTTTTTTGATCATTGGGGTTACGAATATTTCCTAGTTCTATATAAACGGACGTTGGTTTTGTTTCTCTAAGCATATGCAAGTCCCTAGAGGAAACCGTTCCAGTGTATGTTCCGCTTTTACGATGGACAGCATATTTATCCTTTAATTTTTTTTGCATTTTTTTTGCTAGCTTCCTGCCTTCATCACTATGTTTATAATAGTAGAAAAAGACATCCGTATCATATTTCTTTCCTCTGGAATCTATATGGATAGAAATCATGCGTTGCTTTTTAGTACCAGATTTTCGATGAGCTTCATACAGTTTATTAATTGCATTGGAACGCTGTTTTAATCTTGGTTTTTGGCTATGAAACATTTTTTGCCCTTTCCAAGTAGTTTCGTCCTTATCGCATTTTAGTATCTTTTCTGATCTGATGCCATCATTCTCATCCCTAGTAATCATATAGGCTACAGCTCCATGCTGTATCAGTTTTCTACATAATCTGAGTGAAACATCATAAGCATACTCGTCTTCGCAGAGCATACTGCCTGCATAAGTTCCAGTAGCACCAGAATCGGGTCCACCATGACCTCCTACGATATAATAAACGTGTCCATTCAGCTTACTGGATAAGAGTGGAGTATAAGCGTGTTTTTCTCCAAAAATGGGAAAATTTCTCACCTTTTCGGGCTTTACTTCCTTGATGTCTATTTCTTCATCACCATTGCAATATAATTCACTATAAGGGACCCATAAAATTTTCTTGCCCTTATTGAACATGGTGGGTTTTACTTTATCGTCGAATAGTTTTTTATTTAAATCTCTTATCCTTACTGCTTTGTTCCAATTATTATCCCCTATGGTAGAACGAATGGATTTACTGTCGTATTCATAAATAAATAAGGGTAATTTATACGTCTTACTGGTATAAATGATGGACTTTTTGGTGAGTTTATTAATGTTGTAGAATTGTTTCTTATCACATTTATTCTCTAATAAGCCATATCTTCTAAGGATAGACATAATGCCATCCCCGCTTTTGGGCTGTATGGTAATATAGCTAGGTTCGTCTACTGCAAATAACAATATCGAAAAGAATAATGCGAAAGTAGTTGTAATAATTTTCTTCATAGTATGAATGGAATCTGTTTTATTAAAACTCCATGACTAATGGATAACAGTTCTTTGGTACAAAAATATTATATCATAGGAATATTTTTTAGTTATTAGCCAATAAATTTAACTTTATGTTTTAAAAACCAATAGTTTTGGTTCAAATTCTAGTTATGATTCGCTTTCTTGTTCTGATTATCTTTATGAGTATTCTGTCTTTTGGTTGCAAAACCAAAGTTATTGAACATGTAGAAAATAATGAACCTCTTTTTAAGGTGGAAAAAATAGAATATAAAGGTATTCCTTTTAGCATATGTACCATGAATCCAGACACAGTGAACTTAAAGATGTCGAGTTATATGGAAAATGGCATATTAAGAATTAAGGAATTAGATGATTCTTTGCAGAAAGAAAAGAAGCAATTGCTTTTTGCAACGAATGGTGGCATTTTTAGTAAAGAATATATTCCTGGTGGTTTTTTTGCCAATAATGATACCTTATTACATGCTTTAAATGAAAGAGAAGGAGCTGGAAATTTCCATTTGCTACCCAATGGTATTTTTTATTTAAGAAATAATAGGAAAGCAGGTGTAGCAGAAACGCAAGAGTTTAAAGATTTGGACTTGAAAGATATTCATTTAGGTGTACAATCTGGCCCTATGTTAGTGATTAATGATGAAATACATCCTGCCTTTAGAGATGGTTCTGAAAATGTTCACATTAGGAATGGAGTAGGAGTGGATAATAATGGCAATATCGTATTTGTCATTTCTAAAAAAAAGACGAATCTGTTTACCTTCGCATCTTTATATAAGGAAAGATTACAATGTAAAAATGCTCTTTACTTAGATGGCTTTATTTCAGAAATGTATCTGAAGGATCTAAGTAAAGAGCATGAAATTAATCGAAGGTTTGCTACGATTTTCTATTTGGAGGATGATTTAATATTAAAATAATGATCTTCTAAATTCTTTCAATCCCCATCCGAATTTTCTCTCATATTGATCATAAGCTCCTTTTTCTAGTAACTTAAGAACTTCCTGATCGTGATAAAGCATGTCGATTTTGCCTGTGACTTCTATGATGATTTGTTCGTGTGTGCTACTGTGGAGTAACATTCCGCATGAAACATCGATGTAATCCTGCACTTTGGAAGTATTCATAGAAATAACAGGTAATCCAAATGAAAAAGCATCTGGAATCACTGCCTTACTATGTTTTCCTGAAGGATGTAATAACAAACTAGAATCCCTCATCGCACTGGATTTCTCGTCATTAGATACTCTTTTTAAGATTTTTGCAGGTATTTCATATATTTTGAATAGCGACTCCATCGTTTGGTTATGTCCTTTATCATCATCTACCCAATAGAGTATAATTCTTTTTTGGTGCTTAGGAGTTTGTTCATGATAAAAATCAGAAAATGATCTGATTGCTATTTCTATTTCTTTTTCTAGTAGGTATTCTGCTAATACCATTACTCCGAATTTTTCTAACATGGTCACGGTGATTTTTAATCTACTAATTCAAAATCTATAATATGCGGATATTATAGATTCGTTATCTGTTAGTGATTAGTCGAAGAATTGTACCAAAAAATGCTTTATTTAAAAATAAAATACTGTATTTGTGACACTTAAAAATGTAATTATTATAATAATAGTAAATAAATAGATGGTAACTGACTAATAGTCGTGACGTGAATTTACATTTTAATTTTTATTATTGTTTAAAATATATAACGTGTACTAGCTATTTTTAACAAATAAATAAGGGAAGTCTGAATTACAGACTTCCCTTATTTATTTGTGTGCTTATTGCTTTTGGACTTAGTAAATATTTGTAACAATTATCCTCCGCAATGGCATTGAGGTTTCAAAAAGCTCTGAGTATCATAATGCCAAGGGAAATTATTGCTATGTTTATTGATTTCCCAGAAGAATTTCCCTCGTTTTTTATCATAGTTTCCTATTTCATTCAAGGTGTCCGCATCGTACAATCTACCATTAATCATGGTATAAATAATGGATTCTGTATTCTCGATTTTATCCAAAGGATTATCATTCATGATAAGTAAATCTGCTAGTTTTCCTTTTTCCAAAGAACCAATATGATCTTCCATTCCTAAATAAACAGCACCATTCATAGTCGCAGCCCTCAAAGATTGATGATTGGACATTCCGCCTTGTGCAAACATCCATATTTCCCAATGAGCACCCAAACCTTGAAGCTGTCCATGAGAACCTAGATTGATATTCACTCCATTTTCTTGCAATTTATTACAAGATTGAGAAACGAGGATATGTCCGTTTTCGTATTCCTCATCTGGAATCATCGTTCTATGTCTGGAACGAGAATCTACGATAGCTCTTGGCGTGAAATTCAATAACCTTTCTTTTTCCCAAACATTGGTTTTTTGATAAAAATAATACTCGCCATTCACACCACCATAATTCACGATAAGGGTAGGAGTGTTATGTGTCTTAGTCTCTTTCCAAACTTGTATGACATCATTATATAATGGTGCAACTGGAATATTGTGTTCCACGCCTGTATGTCCGTCCAAAATCATACTCATATTATGATAAAAGAAAGATCCTCCTTCTGGCACAACTAAAATATCCAATTCCCTAGCTGCTTGAATGATTTGTTGACGCTGATCTCTACGAGGTTGATTGTAACTTTTTACTGAAAATGCTCCATATGCCTTATTTCTTCTCAATGCAGATTTTGCATCTTCTAATGAATTAATAACCGCTTTGAAATCTCCATCTGCACCATATAGAATTGTTCCAGTAGAAAATAGTCTAGGTCCTAGCATTTGACCAGACCTGATCATCTCTGCATGACTGAAAATCATTTCAGAATTAGAAGATGGATCGTGTGTAGTTGTTACACCATAAGCCAGATTAGCATAATAATGCCATTGTTTCTGTGGACTGAGTCCATAATAGAAATTACCAACATGAGCATGGACATCTATAAAACCAGGCATGATGGTTTTTCCAGTCATATCCATAGTTTTTGTTTTGCCATCTATTTTTACTTCGCCTGTTTTTCCTACTGCGAGTATTTTATTATTCTCAATGAGGATCGTTCCATTTTCAATAACTTCATCGCCATTCATCGTAATAATCCTAGCATTAGTAAAAGCGATTTTGCCTTCTGGTTTATCGTGTTCTAATTCCAGTTTTATTTTCAATCCTAC
>JBNMOV010000004.1:0-33004 GCA_051275765.1 Maribacter sp.
TAGATGGCAGATAAAATTAGGAAAGAGAAATACTGTTAAAGCGAGTTTTTATTTTGTTTAGGATTTTAAGTATTGTTGTAGCGTTAAGAACTGCATACGGTCGGGTGGTTTTGTTTTTTTTTACAAAAAAGAACCAGAACGAATGAATACAGTACTGAAATATAGTGACCAGTCAATATGAAATCAAAATAACTGCTCATCTAATCGTGCGTAACATCAGTTAGTAATACAGAGTGTCCATATTTAAAAGTAGATGTCAGTACATGGGCATTGAGGGAATGTTTTGATAATACTTATTATGTCCAATATTGTAATTCAGGAACTGTTGATGCTACTGATGCCTATATAGAATTAGAGTTGGACGCTATACTTTTCATTGCCAGTTCCATTTCATTTACAGGGCCAGATATCAATAACATATATACTTTTGATGTAGGAGCAATTGGTATAGGCAATTGCGGCACATTCAATCTAAATGTCCTTTTGCCTTACGATTCATTAAATGCAGGACAATTCCAAGGACAAACCTTTTGTGTAAATACACATATTTATCCAGATTCTATTTGTTTGCCTCCATCTAGTATTTGGGATGGATCTAGTGTTCAAGTAATTGGATAATGTATACAGGATTCTGTAAGATTCAGAGTAAGGAATATAGGTTTAGGAGATATGATATCTGGCAAATCGCTACAAGTTTTTGAAGACCAGGTCATGTTCACAGATAATCCATTTCAGTTGGAGATAGGGGAAGAAATTGTATTCTCTTATTTTGCCAATGGTAGTACATTCAGATTGGATGCAGAACAATCTGATGGTCATCCTGGAAATAGTAATCCAAGTGTTGTCATTGAAGAATGTGGTGCAGGACCTATATACAGAACAGATACTGCATTTACTGTTGTCATTAGAGATGAAATCAGTCCTTTATTCGATATTACTACGATCAATCCTGGAGCAAGTGTCATCCTTATATTTTCGAAATAGATAGTATTAATCAAGTCAAATTTACCTTCAATAATATACTTCTAGTCGATAGTTTGACGAGTGAAGCAGAATCACATGGCTTTGTCAAATTCAGAATTGCACAGCAGCCAGATTTGCCTAATGGTACGATGTTAGAAAATACAGCAAAAATCTATTTCGATTTCAATGCACCTATTATTACCAATACTGCATTTCATACAGTAGGAGAAAATTTTGTTACTGTAAATCTAATAAATGGCATTGAAGATCTATTCGAAATATCTTCTATTAAAGCATATCCTAATCCATTTTCTGAGGTGATTCAATTTGAGATAGAAGGAAATGAATTTGAGGAAATTATATTATCTGTTTATGATGTCAATGGCAAACAAGTAGCTACTGAAAATTATGATTCATCTATATTCCAATTTAGTAGGGGAGATTTGAATAGTGGTATTTATTTTTATACGATTTCTACTGAAGGAGTAGATATTGCAAATGGAAAAATGATATTGAGATAAGAATTAAAAATTCAGCTATGGATTTATAGACTTGTTTGACTGCTCATAAATGAGGAGCCAACAAGTTTAATTTTTATATTGAATTTTGCTTCTAGATAAAACTCAAAACAAGAAAAGCCATTCATCTTATGATGAATGGCTTTTCTATTATAAACTAGATTTTATCAACCTACTTAAAATTCATAATTAGGTTTCAGATTATCAGTACCCTGATAAAAATCATTGATATACTTCACTACTTCATCTATACTATCTGTAACAGGCATTAAATCTAGATCCTTAGCACTGATCGTACTTTCCTTTTCTAGCATTGTACTTACTATCCAGTCTTTCAATCCACCCCAAAATTCAGTTCCCATCAAAATGACAGGGACTTTACCTATTTTATTAGTTTGGATTAGTGTCAGTACTTCGAAAAGTTCATCTAATGTACCAAATCCACCAGGCATAACTATAAATGCTTGAGCGTACTTCACGAACATTACCTTTCTGATAAAGAAGTAATTATAGTTCAATATCTTATCTTGATCGATGTATTTATTATTGAACTGTTCAAAAGGCAAATCTATATTCAGACCTACAGATGTAGCATTATTAAGGAATGCTCCCTTATTTGCTGCCTCCATTATTCCAGGTCCACCACCAGTAATGATACCATAACCTTCATCTGTCAGTTGTTTGGCTACATCTACGGCTAATTGGTAATATTTATGGTCTGGTTTAGTTCTTGCAGAACCAAATATAGATACACAAGGTCCTATTTTATTCAGGTTTTCAAAACCATCTACAAATTCAGAAATAACCTTGAACATCGTCCAAGAGTTCTCCCCCTTCATTTGATTCCATTTTTTACCATGCCACTTTCCTGCTGGAGTAGTATTATCTTCACTCATATGTATTGTATTTTTTTATTGTCTAAATTACTTATTTAAAAACAAAACTTAGTAAGTACCAAACCAAAATTATATATACTCTATCCTATATATAATTTTGGCTTGTTACTTAAGCATAAAAATATATCCTTTATAAGGTAAAGGATAAGGAATAAGTAGACTAGAAGTTAAATAATTTTGTCTTGGTACTTAAGGAAGAAATTAAAAGGTTATTTACAATCCTCATTGACACCTAATACGTAATTGTTTAGGATGTTAATGTCTGTTGCGGATTCTTGACCTAAAAATCCAACGATTTTCTCATTATTAAGAATCTGAGTATACTTTCTAGTCAATGGCTGTGAGATAGGAATATAAGACCAGTGCCATTTTTCTTCACTATGACCAGTCTCTCTTCCTGTATTTCTGTCAGTATAAGGTTGGAAGAAACCAAAATCCCTAGCGTTATTATTTAACCAATCATATATCTGCTTACCTTTTCCAGATTCGAAGAATGCATTATTCAATGCACATAAATCTAAATCTGTCCCCCAATGATGACGGGAAGTACCTGGCATAGCACTGTATTCCAATATTTTTTTAGCTCTATCTGTTCCAAAAGGAATAGCTTGGGATAAATCCTGTCCACTTACCTTACGCTGTCCAGTCCATTTCGCTTCCCAGATTCTTTTCTGTCCACTGAAACTTCTTGTAGCAGAAAGCACTTTTAAGTCTATTCCGTCTGCACGTGCTGCTTTATACATTCTTAAAAAAGCTTTGTACACGTCCTTTCTTACATACATACCAGCTCTGCTAGCATATTTTATTTCAATTTTTCTAAAAGCCTTATGTGTCGCTGGATTGAATTTACCTAGAAGATATGCTCCATCTATATTATTAATGTTAAATCCTCCTGCTACAGAAATAGGTGCTACGACAACTTCTGGTTCATCTAAACCTTTCTCTGTCAAAATATCATTTCCAAAAGGATCTTCACCAGGACCTTCCGCTACTACCAAATCCGATTCTGCTACTACGATAGGAGCAGTAGGTACTTCGAAAGTTTCTATTACGATTTCATCCTCTATAATTTCATCTCCAAATTTTTGGTCAGCTACAGGATCTAATTCTGCATTGCTAGCATCAGTTGTACTAGGATTAGTTTTGATGACTACAGCATACTGATTTTCGACCATACCTACCGTCATGGAAGTATGGTGACTAAGGGAAGATGATATGGTAGGATTAGGATCGCTGCTATTCCCAGATACCACGGCTATAGTAGGTCTATAAGAAATAGTCCTTACCATAGGCTTATCTGATTTTTCAGATACTTCCAAGATTTGATCAGCACTTGTATTATTAGTGTTGCAACTCTGGAATGACAAAACAGATAAACTGAATGTAACTAATGTGATGATGTATGTTCTCAAAGTAATTTCCTTAATAAGATTATACAATAATACTTGTTAATATTGGAATAGTCAAACAAACGTTTCCCTTTTTAACAAATAAATTTACTTGTTCATTACATCGTCACAATTCCACACCCAATCGGAGAGTTTATATTGCTTCAGCGTATATGAATAATGCCACCATTCTGTTCTTATGTGCTTGAATCCTCGCTTTTTCATGGCGCTGATGAGTAGTTTTCTGTTTTTCCCAATAATACTGTCTTCAAATTTTGAATATTCATGATAAGACTCCTTCCCAAAGTGATCAAAATTCGTACCCATATTTAATTTTTTTCCATATGTATCAATAATTGTTAAATCTACTGCCATTCCTCTAGTGTGGTTTGATCCTTTTTTTGGATCGCTAACAAAGCGATGATCAGGTACTTTATCCCAAAGTCTCTGCTGATATAGACGAGGTCTATAACAATCAAAAACTTTTATTCCTCCATATCCCATTTCTTTCAAGTCTTGGTGTACGAGTACTAAAGCTTTAGCCACTTCAGGTCGGAGATAACAGCCTGCACAGTCATAAATGACTTCTTTGACGAAATTATTGTCCGTAGCATACCTTATATCTGTATGAATGCTTGGATCTAAGAATTTGATATTTGCCCAAAGGCTGGTATCATAGTCAATAATAACTGGAGAGATTATAGGAATAGGGATAGTATCAATCTCTATAACGGATTGAGGGGGAGAAGTACTTTTTTCTATATCACAAGAAGAAAATAACAAAGCTATGGCAAGCCAAAGGCAGACGAATAGGTTTGGCTTCATGGTGTAAAATACGTTTTCTATAGTGCCAGCACTTATTTTGCATATTGATAAAATAAGCCTAGATAAATAACGAATGAAAACAATGTTTCGCAGCCTTGAAGTTGAAATTTTCAAGATGTTTTTTATGCTTAATAACGGATGTTCCGCAAATGATAGATCTCCTAGAAGGATAATCTGTTTATACAAGTAGATCATCAAATAAAATAGCGTTCCGTAGGCATTGGATTTGGTAATAAATTTGATGAATTGTAAGGTGTAAAACCTAGGTATAGCAATCTTGCCTGTTGATAGACAGATAAATTTAACGAAGTAATCCGTTAAATTTATCCAATTAAGGACCAAGCTAAAATTATATATAGGATTATAAAAGATGCCATTAGTGAAACGAGTTTAATAAAAAAATCCAACTAAGTAGATATTAAGATGCTAATATTTTGAGATAAATATTTGATTTTTAGAATACTATCTACAAACCAAAAACGAAAGGATGTTGTAAGTCTTCTGTTTGTGGCTAATACGATCCACAATATTTCATCAATAATCGCAGCATTAATGCTGCGATTATTGATTGTAAGATCTATGATAACGAGGACAGTGAATAATATTTACAGATCTCTCTTAATTCAACGCCTCACCTCTCAATACTTTCACTTGCTTATCATAGGAAATAGCCGTTTCTATATCGCCATTAGCCCTGTATAAATCCCTCACTTTAAGTAAGATAATAATCAAATTTTGTTTCACTGTAGCATTATTAGGAGCGAGTTCGTATGCTTGTCGCAAAAACTGTAATGCAGTATCGTTATTGCCTTTTTTATGATAGGCAAGTCCTTTGCCACAAATGGACAAATAATAATCATTATCCAATCCAAGTGCTGCATCGAATTGCTGTATAGCTGCATCAGGATTATTTAATAAATCAAGATGACATAATGCCTTATTATGGTAAGCATCCCTAAAACTAGGGACTAGTCCAGTGGCACGATCATAATAAGTAAGTGCTTCTTCTCCTAGATCTTGTTTAATATTGTTATCTGTGGTAAGAGAAGCTTTATCATAAAGTCTTTTTCCATAAAACGTCAATGCTCTGGCACTATTAGGAGCAGTGTCCATACCTGATACATGTAGCGTTTCATTGGATTTCCAAACCTGGTTGCGATCATAAGTTTTATAGCTGTATGCAGCTAGTATTATTCCTAATGCTGCCCAGTATATGATTTCATTATTGCCTTTGTATAAATATTTGAATAATAAAAATCCAAGTATCAAACAGAATGCCAATGAAGGAGAGAATAATAATCGTTCAGCCATTGTGACTCCTATGATAAATGGAATATTACTCACGAGGATAAACATGATTCCAAACAATAAAATAGACCAAGAAATAGGATGCTTGGAAGGAAGAAATTTAATAGAAATTCCTAATAATCCCAATGTAGAAATAATACCTATGATGACCTTGGGATTAGCCCAATTCATAATAGGAACTTGATAAGCAGAATAATCATAACTCAATGGATGAGGAAATATAAGGAGTTGTAAATATTCACTAATCATTCCAATAGCTGTAGCGAATCTTTCTCCTGTACTGATTCCCTCTGTATATAAAATATTGTCAATAACGCCCAATGTATCGCCATTATCGCCAATGGTTCCCTGTCTCATTAAAAAGAATACAACTACAGGAATAAGGTAAAATACAGATGTTTTGAGGATATATAACGTATCTACATTCTTAGAAAAGAAGTATAAAGTAAGTGGTACTAGTCCAATGATAGGTAATCCACTTTCTTTAGTCAAACAAGCAAAAAGATAGGAAATCAAACTTACAATCAACCATTTCATATCTTTTCCTTCATCGTATTTCAATAAGGAATATAAAGTAGCCATCATTCCAACGAAAACAAAAATCTCATCTCTACTTTTAATACTAGCAACAACTTCTGTATGTATAGGATGAGCAGCGAAAAGCAAACTAATTCCCATTGCTAGCCACCAATGTTCATCCTTGAATATCTTTTTTAGAAAAATGAATAGCAATCCACAGCCAATAGAATACCAAACTAGATTGAAAAAGTGAAATACGCCTGGTGAAAGGCTTCCATTCTCATTTTTAGCTACAAAATTCTTTTCTATCGCAAAGGCAGCCATAGACATAGGACGATAGTTCCTATCTGGCTTTCCATCATATACTTCATTGGCATAAAACCCTTGATGATAAGAAGAAGTGAATATCTTACCTATCTTTCCTTCCTTTACAAAATAATTCTTAGCAGAAACCAAATCATCATCCAAAACAAAACCATGTTCTAGTGTATTGGCATAGAGAATGAAGGCGAATGCCATCACGATGAGTGCATACCAATTGCCTTCAAATTTGAAAGGTTTTGATGGAGTATTTTGTGGCTTCTTATTTTTAGCTTTGTTTTTATTAGACATTGTTCTGGCTTTAGATGTCGAAAAATAGGAAAATATAATTCATTCTCGAATACTATATCCAATTTTCTCTCTTACTTTCTTTTAAACCTTTTATATTGTGAGTAGTTTTAATAAGAAAGGCATTAGGCTAGATTCATCTAATATCTAGAAGCGAAGCGGTCTAACATCTAATATCTAAAAGAATATGAAGAAACGAGAATTTATAAAGTTATCTACGATAGCAGTAACAGGTTTGGCATTCAGTCCATTTTATGCTTGTAATCCTACTCCACAAGAAGGTGGTCCAGGCGTTGCATTGTCAGAAATAAGGACAAGTGAGTTTACATTGCCACAGCTATCTTTTCCTGTGGAGGCATTAGAACCGAATATCGATAAGGAAACGATGACGATTCATCATGGTAAACACCATGCTGGTTACGTTAGAAAACTGAATGCAGCAGTAAAGGATAATAATTTTACACAGATGCCTTTATTGGATATTCTGTCTACAGTAACAGAAAATGATACCGCTGTAAGAAATAATGGTGGTGGACATTTCAATCACAGTCTTTTTTGGAATATCATATCTCCTAATGCAGGAGGAGTACCAGAAGGATCGTTGGCAGATGCGATAAAAGCGACGTTTGGCTCTTTTGACGAATTTAAAGATAAGTTTTCTACTGCTGCAAAAACACGCTTTGGTTCGGGCTGGGCATGGCTTTCTGTAGATACTGCAGGAAAATTATTTGTTAGTTCCACACCTAATCAAGACAATCCGTTAATGACGAATTTAGTGGAACAAAACGGTACGCCAATCCTTGGTATAGACGTTTGGGAACATGCTTATTATCTTCATTATCAGAACATGAGAGGAGATTATGTCCAGAACTTTTTCAATGTAATTAATTGGAAAGCAGTGACAGATAACTATGCCAAAATCGTCGGGTAAATGTCAGGAAGGGCTTAATAGATAGTTTATACCGTATTTTGTTACAATATATTTAATGGTATTTCTTGTATTATAGAATTTATTTTTGCAATTTGCAGCCACAATTCATTACTAAAGTTTTGAATTTATTTTTGTAGGTCATAGGGTGTTCAAATTTATGAAGCGGTTGAAAAAGTAATTTTTTAACCGCTTTATTTTTTTTTGAAATTCCAACAATATATAAACGTGGCTACTTCTTGATAATTTTCTTCAACTTGGCTACCTGAGAAACATTCACATCATAATTTCCTACATTGGGATTATCTTCTTCTCCACCAGTATATTCCTCTACTTTAGCATTTCCAGATAATATTTCAAAACATATGTACTCTCCTTCTTTTCGATAAGTGGCTAGGATGATATTGCCTGTTACAGAAAACCTAGAGAAGAGTTTTCCATTGATAAACTGAGCATTCAATAATATGGAATTTCTTTCATCTATGATATACTTGCCCTTAGCTTTATCTTTTATAATCAATTGATACTCTCGCATTCCCTTGATTTTATTTTCTCCATAGATGATTTTCCATTCCCATTTATTCGAGTCTAATCCTACTTGTTCTATGATAAGTTCCATCTCTACTTCTTGTGGTGTAGACTTTCCTACATTGAAAATTTCCAATGTTCCAACATACCTTCCTTCCCAACTTTTAGGGAAAAGCTGGTTCTCCTCTTCTTGGATTGATTTGTAATCAATAGGGCCCTCTTCTACCTGCGTAGATTTACAACCTATAAAAATTGTTACTATAATTATGATTATCCAATTTATCTTAACCATCTGTTATTGTGGAATTGCTTAATATTGTGTTTCAGTAATGTACGTTATGCTTTCAGCTAATGCCCTATAATAGAGATACTAGCTTTTTTTCATAACATCAATCAAGTAAGAACAAAGCCTACTTTTGTGCAAAATAGACAGATTATGTATAAAATAACCACAGTCTTCCTTTTATTAACGATCTTCCAGCTTCATGCGCAAGTGCCAGATGATTATTTTCAGCAACAAACGAATTATACAATAAATGTAGAATTGGATGATAATTTCCATATTCTAGAAGGAACAGTCGATATTGAATATATCAATAATGCTCCTAGAGGTTTAGAGGAAATCTACCTACATCTTTGGCCAAATGCCTATAAGGATAAAGCCTCCGCTTTTGCCACACAAGTAGTGGAAAATGGAAGTACAGATTTTTATTTCGCCAAACAAAAACAGATGGGCGGCTACAGAGAGATAGAAATTAAGGTAAATGGAAAAGTCGTACAATGGGATTATTGGAAAGAACAGCCAGATATTGCTCTTTTGGTATTGTCTAGAGTATTGAAACCAGGAGAAAGTATTACGATTAATACTCGTTTTAAGATGAAAATTCCAGATTCATTTTCCAGAATGGGACATGTAGGACAATCCTATCAAATGACACAATGGTATCCCAAACCAGCGGTATATGATAAAGAAGGTTGGCATCCAATGCCTTATTTGGATCAAGGAGAATTTTATTCAGAATTTGGAAATTTTGATGTCAATATCACATTACCAAAAAACTATGTAGTAGGAGCAACAGGCGTATTGCAAACGGAAAGTGAGATCGCATTCCTACAAGAAAAAATAAATTCTACAAGAGAAAAAGAGTTACAGATGACATCGCAAGAAGATCTGGATTTTCCTGTATCTGATGCTGAATTCAAAACCATTCAGTACAAAGCGGAGAATGTGCATGATTTTGCATGGTTTGCAGATAAGCGTTTTTATGTAGATAAAAGTGAAGCTGTTTTATTATCTGGAAAGAAAATAGATACCTATGTGATGTTCACGAACAAGCAAGCTGACCTTTGGGTGAATGCAATAGATTATGTGAATAAATCAGTTATTTTTTATTCTGAAATGGTAGGAGAATATCCTTATCCACATGCCACAGCAGTTCAAAGTGCCTTGAGTGCAGGTGCAGGAATGGAATATCCGATGATTACAGTAATAGGAGAAGAAGGTTCTGCTAAAAGTCTAGATGAAGTGATTACGCATGAGGTAGGACATAATTGGTTTTATGGCATATTAGCGAGTAATGAACGGGATTATCCTTGGATGGATGAGGGCTTCAATTCCTATTATGAGCATCGCTATATGGAAAAAGAATATGAGGATAAGGAAAGTATGCTAGGTTATGATAAGGTATCTGGTGTACCTGCTGGAGAATCTGATCAGGTAGAGTTTTATCTACCGATGAGAAGACACACAGATCAGCCTGTTGGTACGTCATCACAGGATTTTAGATTGATGAATTATTGGATAGGAGCGTATAGTAAGCCAGCTTATTTATTAGAATATTTGGAATACTATTTAGGACAGGATGAGTATGATCGCATTATGCATGTTTATTATGATACTTGGAAATTCAAACATCCACAACCTAGTGATGTACATGCCTTATTTGAAAAAGAATCGGGTAAGAATTTATCTTGGTTATTTGATGGATTGATAAATACAGTGGATCAGTTGGATTACAAAGTAAAATCTGTCAAAAAAGAAGATGGAGCTTATCAGCTGACGATTCAGAATAAAGGAGAAATAATTGCTCCTTTTCCTGTGGATGTAGTGGAAGAAAAGAAGATCGTAAAGACAGTTTGGGTAGAAGGTTTTGAAGGAGAAAAGACTATTTCTATCGCTGTGGCTGGTGCGGATAAATTCGTATTAGACAGTAAGAACATGATGCCTGATTTTAATCGAAAAAATAATACGATTAAAGAGAAAGGAGGAAAGATAGAACCTTTACAATTTAAATTTCTAGGCGGATTAGAAAATCCTACAAAGACGCAAGTTTATTGGACGCCTATTATAGGTTATAATAAATATGATGGTTTCATGGCTGGCTTAGCATTGTATAATACAGTCTTGCCTTCTAAGAAATTTGAGTGGATGCTTGCTCCTATGTTTGCTGTGAAATCGAAAGAAGTGACAGGTACAGGAACGGTGAATTATCATATATATCCAAATAAATTGCAGCGAGTGACTTTAGGAGTAGGATATAAGGGATTTGCCAATACAAATCTTACAGATTTTTATAATCAATTCGAGGGAGTAAAGACACATCTGAATTATAGAAGAATTAAATCTTCAATAGATCTAGAATTCAAAAAGAGAAATGCAAGAAGTGATAGAAAGCAAACTTTGTCCGCTGAATTTTTAGCGATTAATAGAGATGCAATAGGAGATATCGGAAGCGATATTATCACGAATATGGATGGTACACTTGACACAATAAATACATATACGGGACATGAAGGAACATGGAATTTTGTTCCTAGAATTAAATATAGTTTATCCAATCAAAGAACATTAATGCCTTATGAAATTAATGCAGTATTAGAACAATTTATTTGGGAAGAAAAAGGACAAGGTTATGCTAAATTATCTGTAGAAGCCAAAACCAAATTCTTTTATAAATCTAAAAAAGCGTTACATTTAAGAGCATTTGCAGGAGCATTTTTTTATAATAAAAAAGGCGATGTAGATTCAAGGGTAAATGGTGATTTTAATCTGACATCAAATGGCGTAACAGATTATTGGGCGGATGATTATTATTTTGGAAGAGGTGAAACTACTGGGTTTTTAGCACAACAAATTCATATGGATGATGGTGGATTCAAAACCGTGTTTAAGAATTCGTTTGTAGGAACGGGGAATCAAGGTTTGGTCGCATTAAATCTTAAATTAGATTTACCAATGAAATTACCTAATTTTTTCCCTAATATCAGACCTTATCTAGATATAGCTTATGTAGCTACAGATGATAATGAATCCTTTAAAGAAGGTCTATTTGCACAAGCAGGTATTGCCTTAGGAATATTGGATGATAGAATAGGAATATATTTTCCAATACCTATATTATCTACCCAAAACATGAGAGATGGCAGACTGCCAGGAAAGTATTTTACACAGGTTTCTTTTACAGTTGATCTCAATCGTATGAATCCTAGTAAATTTCTGTATAATTTTGATTTATAGTGGATTAGACGCTAGATATTAGACCGCTTCGCTTTTAGACGCTAGATTAGATTATTTTAAAAATATAATTATCTAATATCTAATATCTAGTAGCGAGGCGGTCTAGCGTCTATACCTAGCGGTATTCGCTTTACAGACCAACGTTAGTAGCAATTGCTTGATTTTCAGAAGCTATGAATTTTTAATAATTCGAAAACCAATTAATTCTCAGTATAAAAGTGAAGCGATTTAATATTTAAAAGCGAAGTGATCTAACATGCTCAACCATATTTTATTAGGATTCGGAATTAGTTTTGTAGGTTCATTACCATTAGGCGTATTGAATTTGACGGCTATAGAAGTAGCTGTGTCAAAGCGATTTTATCAAGTGCTTTTATTTGCCTTGGGCGTAATACTCATTGAATATGGACAAGCATATATAGGCATTCGTTTCAGCGATTATATGCTGTCTAATCCTACTGTAAATCAAATCATACAAATAGGTGTTATTCCTTTGTTTTTAAGTGTAGGAATAGCTTATTTAATTACTGGATATAAAAAAAGAAAAGCGAGTAAAATAGGTGCAAGAAAATTAAAAGTAGCAGAAAGAAAAATCCCACCTTTTGTAAAGGGAATTATGCTATCGATAATCAATCCATTAGCCATTCCATATTGGCTTGCTGTGACGACGTCATTAAATGCAGCTGGACAATTAAATTACGGTTTTATTCATGCTTTTTTATGTGGAGTTGTGATGGGGACTTTTACTGCACTGACATTATATGGATCAGTAGGAGAGGCATTAGAGACTAAGCTAAAGAAATACGAAAAGTATTTTAATTCCGTTATTGGGGTCATGTTGATTTCCCTAGCGATTATTCAAGCGTATAAGCTAATTGGATAATTGTTTTTTGTCCAATTAGCTTATACGTCAACAAACCGACACCATGAAGTTGAAGAAAAGATTTATCATACCTATAATTATATTAATTGTGTTTCTACTAGGACCTAGATTAAAATTCGAACCCTTTGATGGGAAAATGCCCGATTTGAAATTAAATATTTCAAATGTGGAAGCCTATGTAAATGATAAAGAATCAAAAGTTGTAGGATTAAAACCAGATAATGAAGCACGAATTATTTGGGCAGATTCTACACATACGAAGACAGAATATGTTGTATTATATCTGCATGGATATTCTGCTAGTCCAATGGAAGGAGATGGAATTCATACACATTTTGCAGAACGATATGGTTGCAATATGTATTTGGCTCGTTTGGCAGAACATGGCATCAAAGCAGACGAAGCTATGCTAGAACTCACACCTAAAGGATTGATAGAATCCGCTAAAGAAGCCATCGCCATCGCACAGACATTAGGAGAAAAAGTAGTCATACTTTCTGCTTCTACAGGAAGTACTTTAGGCAATTATTTGGCTGCAGAAAATCCAGGATTAATTCATGGACATTTGATGTATTCTCCTAATTTTAAAATGGTAGATCAATCCTCTCAGATATTGCGATTTCCTTGGGGATTACAGATCGCCAGAAAAATAATTGGCAGCAAATATAGAGTAGGTAGATTCAATGAGCAAGACAGCATTCATTGGACATTCAAACAGCGATTGGAAGGTGTAGGTGCTTTGGTCACATTAGTCAATAAGGCAGCCAATAAAAAGATCTATCAAAAAGTAAAAACGCCTTATATGATAGGCTATTATTACAAAAATGATAAGGAAAAAGATGGAGCTGTTTCCATTTCAGAAATGAAAAAATTTCATGAATTAACTGCTACGCCTACAGAACAAAAAAGATGTATTGCCTTTCCTGAATGTGGCGATCATTGTATGGTTTCTACACTTCGTTCTAAGGATTTAGAAGGAATAAGAAAGGAATCTTATGCTTTTGCTGAAGAGGTTTTGGGGATGAAGATGAAGTGATAGCTGAATAAGTAACCCGTCTAAATTATTTATACCTTAAATCCCTTTATTTAGAGAGATTAGGGCAAAAATAACCTATACTTTATTTTGAACGATTACTTATGTTGAATTTACTGCTAAATATTTGACATCAGAAGCAGCCCGAGGTGCAATCTCGGATTTAAACTACGTTTAGATTCTCCGTGTTTTGCCAAGAATATCTTATGGAATTTTAATCAAATTTCCCGATAAATATTTGACTTGAGAAGCAGTCCGAAATGTAACATCGAACTAAAATATCAATATCTCAGCATCTCAAAATCTATTTAATGAAAAACCACATGCAATACCACTAAAGAAGTAATCAAACCAATACCAGCCCACATAATTTGAGGTGAAGCAAAGACAAAAACATCCTTCAATTTCCTAAATCCAACTTTAGCATTATTTCCTTCATCATATAAATCTAGATGAATATTTTCCTCCTTTATTAATCGCAATCCAGTAGGAATAGCAATGATCATAAATCCAATAATAATAACCCACATGGCACGAATAAAATAATTCATATCAGGGAAGAAATACAAGGAGAAAGCGAACTGTAAGATAACAGTAGAAAAGAATGCGACCACAGCTAATAATCGCTTAGGAGCAATCAAAAATGCTGCTGCACAAACCAGCACGACCAAACCACAATTCACATAATATCTAATTTGATTCAAGGTATGCGTAAATGCAGATTCTGCATCAGCGAATTTATAGGATAATAAAATAAGACCCATTGTCACACCGGTGAAAAGCGTGAATATAATTGTTCGTCGCCCTACATTAACCATTTGCGTATCCGTCGCTTCTTTATTAATATATTCTTTGTAAATATCAATGGAAAATAAAGTCGCTAATGAATTAAAAGTAGAATCTACTGTACTCATTAGTGAAGCAAATAAGGCACATAAAATAATACCTCTTACACCTGTTCCTAAATAATTAGATACTAAATAAGGGAAAGTCATATCTGGTTCAGACAATGGATTATTATACAAAATTCCTGCTAATGCAATGCCTGGAATGATGACAATAATCGCCATCAGATATTTCATTATACCACCTACCATCAAGCCGATTTGTGCTTCTTTCAGACTTCTAGCAGCTAGAGAACGCTGTACAACCGTCTGATTAGCACACCAATAATTGATGTTCAATAAAAACAAACCAAACATAAATGTCCAAGGTAAAGTAGGGTGATCGGCAGGCAAATGTAAGTGCATTAAATTATCAACAGGCACAAATTCATCTCCCCATTTCAATTGATAATCTCCAGTATAAAGTGCAGACCATCCTCCCAAATTTTCCACTGCTACGAAGGTAACTACAACGCCTCCAATCACTAAAATAGAAAACTGAAGAATATCTGTTTTTACGACAGCAGCCAATCCACCTAAATAAGTATAAATCGCAGAAAATACGCCTAAGAAAATTAAAATAGCTCCAGCACGAACCACGCGTTCATCAGAAATAAAAGAGAAATAATCTCCAAATACCAATTCCGCAGCATAAGCTCCCCAAAACAGTGCAGCTCCTAATCCAACAGTAGAAAATAAGAATAAACTCGCACCAGAATAAATCAGAGCGACAGCACTTCCCAATCGTTTTTTGATAAATTGAGTAATCGTAATGACCTTGTCTTTTAGGTAC
The DNA here is from genome assembly GCA_051275765.1 of Maribacter sp. GTDB lineage: Bacteria > Bacteroidota > Bacteroidia > Chitinophagales > Saprospiraceae > JAHDCE01. Next base: position 15,593 of record JBNMOV010000004.1, read on the forward strand.
ATAGGAACGAAAATAAATGCAGCCATAAAAATACCTTGTACAGCATCTATTTCCAATTGTGCCTGAGCCAATCCAAATAAATAAGCAGAACCCATCATTCCCAAGAATTGATAGCCCTGAATATTGGTAGCAATACTAGAAATTGCTACAGAATACCATCGCAGATTTCGATTACTCAAAAAGTATTCTTCTTTCGTCACTTCGCCCTTAGAACGACCACTTATTGCCAACATAAAAATGACAATAAAATAAATGATGACTATTCCGAAATCTACTCCCATTGGATTGTTGCTTGAACTATTTTCTATTAAATATTTAACCCCCTTTAATCTATCCAAAAGGATAAGTATAATTTCCTCTCCTTCGGGGAGGTTAGGAGGGCTTAAACCTAAAGCAAATTAAAAATCACTTCCTCTCTCCATCTCCTAAAGGCGACAAAGGATCCGCACTAGGAATTCTTCCCAATTCTTCTGGCAATGAAATCGTTTTTAAATGTGGCAAAACATATTTGGCAAACAAATTACACTCATCTAAATGAGGATAACCAGAAAAAATAAAGGAACGAATTCCCATATCCATATATCGTTGCAATTTTTTTAATACCTGTGCTGGATTTCCTACGATAGCTGCTCCACAACCTGATCTGGCCCGTCCAATTCCAGTCCATAAATTAGGCTCTACGAATCCTTCCATATCAGCCAAATTTCGCATGTCTGCCTGTCTAGAAACGCCATAAGATTTAGCATCCAACGCACGATTTCTTATTTCATCGCCTGTTTCTGCATCCAGTTTAGACATGAGTTGTTTAGCATAAGCACGAGCCTCATTTTCTGTTTCTCTCACGATGACATGCACTCGCAATCCAAAATCCACTTCTCTACCATATGTAGCAGCTTTATCGCTCATATTCTGCATCAGACTCTGGATTTTATCCTCCGTTTCTGGCCACATCAGATAAACATCACAATGCTCTGCACACAAATCCACTCCAGCAGGAGAATATCCACCAAAGTACAATAATGGACCTCCATTTTGCTGATAAGGCTTGATAGGTTCAGTATTTAATTTTAATTGATAATATTCTCCTTGGAAATCAATTTCATCCTGTGTCCATGCTTGTTTCAATATCTCAATCACTTCCCTAGATCGCTGGTAACGAGCTGCGGATTCCATTTCTGTTCCTGGAAGATTAGAAGAAATAATATTAATCGTCAATCGCCCTTCAAGAATGTGATCCAAAGTAGCAATCGCCCTAGCCAACATAGGTGGATGAATTTCTCCACATCTTACAGCCGCCAGAAGATTGATGTTTTTAGTCAATGGAGCAACAGCAGAAACAAAAGTCATCGTATCCTGCCCTACTTGATAAGAAGAAGGACATAATATATTTCTATACCCCAATTTATCAGCAGTTAATAAAATATTAGAAGCATTTTTCCAATTACTTTTGTATTGATTAGGCATTTCTCCTAAAAAATCTGTGTCGCCATTGCATATTGGAGCAAACCACGAAACCTCCGCCCCTTCCAAATGTCTTGATTTTACTTTTATCATCTGATGTTTTATTACGTCGGTTTTGTAAAAAAAACGAGTATTAGAATTATGATGAGCAAATATAAAAAGAATTGACTATTGTTAGGAGAGGTTTAAAGTGAGATGTAGAATTAAAATAAATAGAATACTTAATGGGTTAGGTTACTCAAAATTTTAAAATAAAAGTTCCCTATATTTTGAATATCGTTCCGTCCCTTTTATCTAGAAAAAGGACGAAAAAAAACTTTTGTTCATTGGTCAAAATCCAGAGAATTTCTAATCAAAAAAGCATAGAATTTTGAACAACATAGACTACAACTCAAACAACTCATCTAAATAATAAATACGAGTATCTTCAAAATAATTATCATTACAGAACGAACTTCCAGCTCTCATCAGACTTACGCAGTTACCATCTTCTAACGTAGCATCTTCATGATCACGTTGTAAATAACAATGTCCTAATTCATGGAACACCAGTATTTCTTTATCAGTCGAACTAGCTTTTGCCCAAAAATCTTCTCTAATGGAAACATAGTGCAACGTGCCATTAGTATCCTGTAAACAACGACCTGCTGAATCATGCCCTGGTTCATCTTCTATACTTCCAGTCACATTAGCGGCTGCTAAACTGAAGTTAATTCCTCTTTCTGTAGCAGCGTCTTCAAACCTTTCAAAATAAACCCATAATCGAGGATCTACATCATCAAAACTTCGAGTACCTTCTCCTACTTCTATGAATTGAGGTAGAGGTGTATTTTTTTCACTATCATCAAAACAAGACTGTAGGACGGAAAAAAATAGGATTGCAAGAATAATTTGGGTAATGGAAGCATGCTTTTTTATTGTTAGGTTTTTGACTTGTAAAATAAAGGTCATATTGATAGAGTTATTTAAAAAGTGATTGATGAAAATAAGTGCTTGATTTCTAAGATGGGCTAAAGGACTAGTGGACTAACTCATAAGTAAAGGTATGTTAATCTGCCGTAATTATTAGTTTCTGTTAGGCACAAAAAACGGAGTTACGCCCTAGCGTAATGAGTATTTTTGGAACGATGCAGAAGCTGATAATTACAAATCTTGGGAGTATCGGAATTTATGAGTTAGTCCACTAGGTAATTAATGGATTGTAATTATATTGTTAAATAATTTATAACACAATCATTTATCCAAAAATTATTCCAACCTAAGATAAAAAAGACATTTTTCAAAAGACTGCTGTTTAATATCTGATATAATATGATGGTATTAAGTCAGTAGATTTGTCGTCTACTGCGTAGATAGTTAATAGAAAGTAATGAATACTCGCTTACGTTATTAAATTATTCCTAACTTAAATTATCTTTATAGTAGAATGTATGGTTTAGTACCTAATCGGTTATAATTCCTAGGAAAAGTAGAAAATCAGAGAAGATGAATTTCAATTACAAATTATTGCCCCTTACTTTTATTATTCTAATGTTTTGGAGTAGTATTATTTATTCCCAAGTTAATGTCCAAATCAATGTATATGAAGTCAGTACGAGCATAGGCGATTGTGATGGGTTTTTTGGAGGTGATAGCGATCCTGTTTGGTGGTTTGATGGAGGAGATATTCCTTTGTTTGATTGTAATACGCATTCTACTAGCTGTAATGGTTGTACGCAGAATATTAGTATAGATTTATTGGATGGAGTACCTTTATTCTGTCCACCTACCATTACTTATGATTTTAGTGCTACAGAGGATGATGGATTTATTCCTTGTGTCGCGGGATTATTTCTTCCCATCCAAGACGGAGGAGGAAGTGCAGGACAGACATTAGAAATTGTTAATTCTAATACCGTTATTTTTAATGGTACGACACTTTCGATGAATGGTGGTACAACCTTGGATTTGGGACCAACTTGCTATAATTGGGGCGGTGGATGTCCAGGAACATGGTGTTATAGTGCCACTTTGACAATGACGGGTACTTTTCCAGATGAAAATGATGTTCCTTGTGATGCTGTGCCTTTAGGTACAATTCCTTTTGCGGGTTCTTTAGGAAACGAAAATAACTTTATTTATCAAAATTTTTGTGGTACAGCAGATGCAGAAGCGAATGGCTGGACATCTGATTATGGCGTTTGGTTCTCTTTCGAAACTGGAAATGATGTAGGAAGCCAAATAACTATTGAGTTAGAACCTCAAGGTGGTGCTTTTGCAGGAGATTTGGATATCAATGCAGCTATTTTTACAGAAGATGGCTGTACTAACCTTACTCAATTTCCTTATGAAGACAATCTCTTAGATTTAGATGGTATCCCTCCTTTCGATGAAACGGTCTTTTTAAATTGTCCAGAACCTAATACGACTTATTATTTGTTAGTCAGTGGAGTAGAGAATCCAATCGATTTCCTCGAGTTATTCGATGAAGAACATGGCTTTTTTGGAATTGGAATTTATGATGATGGTTCTACTCAAGCAGCAGATTTTATTTGTGATGCTGAATATATGGGAACACCTCTACCTGGTAATTCCATTACTACTAATGTCAATTTACAATCCAATATTTGTGCCTCAAACTTAATGTCCCCAACAACCAACGATCCTATTCCTGCCTTTAATTGGGAACAGGACAATGGAGATAAACGAGGGGTTTGGTATGAGATTACAGCACCACCTAGTGGTTCTGTAAATATTAATATCAATTCTACAGCAAGTACCTTAAATATATTTGATCCTAATGATCTGGATGTTTATGTCGCATTATTTACCACTTTGGATGATGTATGCGATCCTACTTTCGATGCTGGACAACTTACACTCATAGAAGAACAACATTCCAATTTTGCTCCTTGTGGTTTAGAACCGCCAGGAGAGGATGCTTCTTATGATGAATCAATGGATGTTCATTGCCTCACAGAAGGACAATCTTATTGGATATTCATAGATGGTAATGAAAATCTATTCTTAGCATTTCCATTACCACAAAATGGAAATCAAGGATTCTTTACCATTACAGTATCAGATTTAGAAGAACCACCAACCATTAACGATGCCATATGTGGAGCTATTGCTCTAGATGGCGGGGTACAAATGTCGCCAGGACAAACCATCGTTCTTAATAATCAAAGTAACCGTTGTGCGGATAACTTCTTTGAACCATTTACGATAGTAGCTCCTTGTAACGATTCTCCTGACTTTACCAATGAGCAGGGTGTTTGGTATTCCTTCATTGCTCCTCCTTCTGGAGCTGTGAATATTTGGGCAGAAAATCTATTTACCAATGATTATTGTCCATTCCCGATACCATTATATGAAGATGCAATTACGTTGGAATTAGCCGTATTTGAATTGGATGCTCCTGTAGATTGTAGTTGTGGAGATTTTGCTTGTAACCCTGTATATAACTTAATCTGTGCAGAAAGAGAAGAAGTAGATGATTTACTATTAGGTGGCATTACGCCAGAAGATGTATTCAGCGATGAACATATGTTTGTGGATTGCTTAGTTCCTGGGCAGTTATACTATATCATGGTAGATGGCTCTAGCCAAAGTACATTCGTTACAGATCCTAGTTTGGTGGAAGGTTCATTCGACTTGACGATAGAAGCAGTCAATCAAGCTACACCTACTTTCAATGATACGCCATGTGAAGCTGTAGCATTAGGACCATTGGCAGGTACTTCTGCTTCTTATAATAATTATTGTGCGACTACAGATCCTACAGATCCTATTATTTTAGATCCACTAGGTAATCCAGTAGATCACCATCAGACAGTTTGGTTTACATTTGAGGCGACTTCTACTTCCGCTATCGTTGAAGCTATCAATGATTCAGATGATATAGATATTCAATTGGGAGTATATGAATCTGCAGATGGAACTTGTACTGGCGATATGTTAGAATTACAAGCAGACTATGATCCAGTATTTTTGGATGAAGAAGTAGAACAAGTTTATTGTCTAGAACCAGGATCCATCTATTATATCATGGTAGATGGTGTGGAATTAATAAATATTGGAGGAATATTGGATTTCTTGACACAAGGAGATTTTCAAATCATCATCACGCCAGAAGCTGCTAGTGTATCAGGTGATAATGATTTGATTTGTAATGCCTATTCTTTCCCTGGCGATCCATTTACAGCTGGACCACAGACCTTAATAGAAGAACAGAATCTTTGTGCCAATAGCATAGGGGATTCGATTCCTACCTGTTTTACGCCAGATCATACGGTTTGGTTTCAGTTTGATACACCAACAGGAGCATCAGGATACGCAGTCGATATATTGGTTACATCCACAACGGATTTATTCGATTTATTAACGCCTCCTTTCAACCTTCCTGATTTCCTCGATCCACAGGTCACAGTATTTGGATCTAGTAATGATAATTGCGATGGAGATTTATTTGAAGTAGCATGTAGTTACGATCCATTATCTCTAGAAATTTTTCCAGATGCTGGATTTTCTGAATTACTGGAAGTACAATGCTTAGAACCCAATTCTACCTATTATATCATGATAGATGGTTCTTTCGAGGCTCTACAACAAGGTTTCTTTAATATTACGCTTTCAGAAAATACAAGTATTAATCCTGCTGCTGATAATGATGAATGTGTCAATGCCACAGATTTGGGTACGGTTCCTTTGAATGGAACTATTCCTGCTGGCACGGATTATTCCAATTACTGTGCAGATGTAGAAACAGGTGAAGTCATTCCTAATGACTATTCCATAGATCAGACGGTTTGGTTTACTTTTACAGCTCCTGATGATGGCACAAATGACCTATCCAATCTAACATTAAATCTATTAGACGATCCTAATGCCAATGGTGACGGTATCAATATCCAAGCCACACTATATACTACAGATAGCGACTGTTCTGGCATATTTACAGAAATAGAAAGCGGTTCTGGAGGTGCCAATGGTGAGTCATTGAACCTAAACTGCCTTATTCCAGGACAAGAATACTATTTACAAGTAGATGGTACAGATATAGATCCAGAAGGTTATTTCCAAATAGAAATCATAGACAATGGTAGTTCTATGACTACACCTAATGATAATATTTGTGATGCCACGGATTTAGGAACTGTTCCTAATAATGGTACATTGAGTGATGGAACAGTATATACTAATTCTTGTGCAACAATAGAAACAGACGAACCAGCTCCTGGATTTAGTGGAGATGGCATCGATCAGACAGTTTGGTTTACATTCACACCACCAGTTTCTGGTAATGTAACCATCAATGCCTTTTCTGCGGCAGGTTTATCCATTGATTTACAATTAGCCGTTTACTATTCCGCAGATGGAACTTGTGCCGCTACCCAAATGGTACCTATTTTAGATGCTTGGAATGCTATTTCATTAGATGAATCATTGACAGTTCCTTGTTTAGATCCTAATGTAACTTATTATTTACAAGTAGATGGATCAAGCATCATAGAAGCCAATCAAAGCGGTAATTTTATCATAGAAATAGAAGATGATTCTGGTGCTTCAGTTGCTCCAGTTAATAATGATATTTGCAATGCTACTGATTTTGGTACCATAATAAATACAGAAACACTGACTAACGAAACCAATGAATGTGCCAATCTAGAACTCAACGAACCAGGCTTGTTCAATTATGCACAGCAAACGGTTTGGTATCAATTCATTGTTCCTGCTTCTGGACAGATAGATATCAATGTTACGCCAAATAATCCAGTAAACTTATTACCAGAAATATATTTATTCAGTACGGATGGTACAAGTTGTGATTTTGCAGATCTACTGTTAACGACTTCCTCCACAACAGGAGCATTAACTACGTCCTGTATCATTCCTGGAAATACATATTTCATACAAATAGATGGACAAATTCCTGCATCATCAGGATTATTCGATATTTCAATCACAGATTTACTACCTAATTACGCAGCAGTAGAACCATCTAATAACGAATGCTTTGGAGCAACAAGTCTAACAGTACAAGACGAATCTTGTTTCATCGGAGATGGTACATGGGATATCGAAAACTACGGACAACCTACAGTTTCATTAGATGATGCTTACGTACAATCTTGTAATCCTAATGGAAACTGTGGAGATACTTGGTATTCCTTCACCTTACCATTTTCTGGTACAGTATTGATAGAAGGAGAAGACGATAACGGTAGTGTATTGGGAACAGATTCTGATCTTACAGTCATTGCTTATACAGGAAATTGTGTAGATGGTTTGATTGCTTTGGATTGTGAAATGGGTGGTACATCTGCTGATATTTCTTATGAAGTGGAAGCGGAACCAGGTTCTACAGTATACCTACAAGTATTCAATGGAGGAGGAGATGATCACGGAGAATCATTTGCTCTTTGTATATCAGAACAATGTGGTGCAGATAATTGTGAATTTGCCATAGAGATGCAAGCAGATAGCGTTTATTGTTGGAATACAGCATCTGCTACAGGAGAGAATATTACAGGAGGAGTTGATCAAGGATATTTAGAATGTGGTGATGGTAGTAATCCTGAACACTCCATTTATTTCTCTTTCACATCTGAATGTAATGGTGGTTCTGCCACAGTAAGTTTACTAGATGTAGTATATGAGGATGGAAATCCTTTCTACTTCCCTTGTAGTAGTATTTTAGGAATAGAAACGCCTTTGGATGGTTTCGCCATGACAGTTTTTGCAGATGCTACGCCCTGTGATAACCAAGAAGATGATCTCATTTATTGTCAAGTATTCAGTGGATGTGATCACAGTCCTAATAACAATAATTTCTCTTTTGAATTTGAAAACCTAAATCCATTTACAGATTATATCATACAGTTGGATGGTGGTATTTTTAGTCCTATAGACGGAGAAATAGGAGGAAATGTACAAGGATCTATTGTCATAGAATTTGAGCCTACACCAGAGATCGACTCTATGATCATTATCGACTCGATCCTATGCTTTGGAGACTTGGCGAATGTAACTGCTGAAGTCAATGAAGAAGCATATCCATATACCTTTAATTGGGATAATACAGCATTCGATTCCATTTACATGAATGTAACTCCAGGTTGGCATTATCTAACCGTTACAGGTAATAATGGTTGTGAAGCAGTAGACTCTATTTTCGTTCCAGAACCACTAGAATTATTTGCAAGTATTTCATTGGATTCCATTTTGTTATGTAATGGAGATTCAACCTCTGCTACATCATCTGGAATAGGCGGAACAGTCTTGGCAGATTATCTCTATGAATGGAGTACTATACCTCCACAAACAACTGCTACAGCTATCAGCCTATTCGTAGGAACATATACGGTTACGATTACAGATGATAATGGCTGTACAGCCACAGAAAATATCACGATAGCAGAACCTCCAGCAATAGAACCTACCATCACATTAATACAAGATGTATCCTGTAATGGTGGTTCAGATGGTTCAGCAGAAGCAAGTGCCATAGGAGGAACTATCGCAGTAGATTATCAATACGCATGGAGTACAACACCTGCTCAAAATACAGCAATAGCTTCTAATTTGATAGCAGGAATTTACACAGTAACTATCACAGATGATAACTTCTGTAACGATACGATTTCAATAACAATTAATGAACCAGAGATCCTTGTTCCAGCAGTTACATTAGTACAAGACGTATCTTGTAATGGCGGAGCAGATGGATCAGCAGAAGCGAGTGCCACAGGTGGTACTATTGCCACAGATTATCAATACGAATGGAGTACGATACCAGTTCAGAATACAGCGATTGCTACGAATTTGACAGCAGGAACATACACCGTAACTATCACAGATGATAATGGTTGCGATGATACCATTTTTATTGATATTAATGAACCAACTGCAATCGTTCCAATGACTGCAGTATTGCAAGATGTATCTTGTAATGGTGGTTCAGATGGATCAGCAGAAGCAAGTGCCACAGGTGGTACAGTCGCATTAGATTACCAATATGCGTGGAGTACGACACCTGTTCAAAATACAGCCATCGCTACGAATTTAGCAGCAGGAACATACACTGTTACAGTTACAGATGATAATAGCTGTACGATGACAGCGGAAGTTGACATCACAGAACCTATTATTTTAGTTCCAGCAGTTACATTGATACAAGATGTATCTTGTAATGGTGGTTCAGATGGATCAGCAGAAGCAAGTGCCACAGGTGGAACTATTGCAGTAGATTATCAATATGAATGGAGTACGCTACCTGTACAAAATACAGTGATTGCGACAGGCTTAAGTGCAGGTTTATATACGGTTACGATTACAGATGATAATAATTGTTTGGATAGTATCAATATTACAATTAACGAACCTATACTTCTCGTTCCAGCAGTTACATTAATACAGGATGTATCTTGTAGTGGAGGTTCAGATGGATCAGGAGAAGCCAGTGCGACAGGTGGAACTATTGCAGCAGATTATCAATATGTATGGAGTACGACTCCTGCACAAAATACAGCGATAGCAACAAGTTTAAGTGCAGGTTTATATACAGTTACGATTACAGATGATAATGGCTGTTTGGATAGTATTAATATTACAATCAATGAGCCTACACTTCTCGTTCCAGCAGTTACATTAATACAGGATGTATCTTGTAATGGAGGTGCAGATGGTTCAGCAGAAGCCAGTGCCATAGGTGGTACAATTGCAGTAGATTATCAATACGTATGGAGTACGACTCCTGCACAGACTACAGCGATTGCGACAGGATTGAGTGTAGGTTTATATACGGTCACGATTACAGATGATAATGGCTGTTCAGATAATATAAATATTACGATTAATGAACCTACTATTTTAGTTCCAGCAGTTACATTGATACAAGATGTTTCTTGTAATAGTGGTGCAGATGGTTCAGCAGAAGCAAGTGCCATAGGAGGAACTATCGCAGTAGATTATCAATATACATGGAGCACGACTCCTACACAAACTACAGCAATTGCAACAGGCTTAAGTATAGGTTTATATACGGTTACGATTACAGACGATAATGGCTGTTTAGATAGTGTCAATATTACTATTAATGAGCCAGCAGCAATCATTCCAACGATTACTACATTACAAGATGTATCTTGTAATGGCGGTGCGGATGGATCAGCAGAAGCAAGTGCTATAGGGGGAACTATTGCAATAGATTATCAATACGCATGGAGTACGACACCAGTTCAGACTACAGCGATTGCGACAGGCTTAAGTGCAGGTTTATACACTGTTATTGTTACAGATGACAATGCTTGTACTGCTACAGAAGAAGTGACGATTACAGAACCAACTATTTTAGTTCCAGTAGTTACATTAATACAGGATGTATCTTGTAATGGAGGTGCAGACGGTTCAGCAGAAGCAAGTGCCATCGGCGGAACTATTGCGACAGATTACCAATATGAATGGAGTACGTTACCTGTTCAGACTACAGCGATTGCGACAGGATTGAGTGCAGGTTTATATACAGTTACGATTACAGATGATAATGGCTGTTTAGGTAGTATCAATATTACGATTAACGAACCTGCGATTTTAGTTCCAGTAGTTACATTGATACAAAATGTATCTTGTAATGGTGGTCCAAATGGATCCGCAGAAGCTAGTGCTATAGGAGGAACTATCGCATTAGATTATCAATATGAATGGAGTACAACTCCTATACAAACTACAGCGATTGCAACTGGTTTAAGTGCAGGATTATACACGATTACGATTACAGATGATAATGGCTGTTCAGATAATATAAATATTACGATTAATGAACCTACACTTCTAGTTCCTGCAGTAGTAGTTCTTCAAGCTGTTACTTGTAATGGTGGTTCAGATGGATCAGCAGAAGCCAGTGCTATAGGAGGAACTATCGCATTAGATTATCAATATGAATGGAGTACAACACCTGTTCAGAATACAGCGATTGCGACAGGGTTGAGTGTAGGTCTATACACTGTTACTATTACAGATGATAATATGTGTAGTGATTCTATCAATGTGACAATTACAGAACCATTGGCAGTAACAGCTATAGATGTGATTACAGGTGTGACTTGTTTTGGTGGAAATGATGGAGCAATAGAATTATTCCCAATAGGCGTGGTCCCTTTCACTTATACTTGGAGTATAGGTGGCGGAAATCCTAATACATTATTAGTAGGAGGAACATATGATGTAACAATCACAGATGGTAATGGCTGTACTTTTGCAGAAAGTTATACTGTAGTAGAACCTGCAGATATCATGGTTAATTTGACGACTGCCACAGCTACAAGCTGTACAGATACTAGTGACGGTTCGCTTGCGATTAATATCACAGGAGGTACAGGTGCATTCAGTTATAACTGGACAGGAGATGCAATAGGGCAAGGTCCTGTCGCAAATAATCTTTCTTCAGGTACATACACTGTTACGGTTACAGATGATAATAACTGTGAGGCAACAGCTGAATTTGTTGTGCCTTCGCCTCCAATTCTTACAGTGAGTTTGATTGGAGTGACTCCAGTCAACTGTCTGGCTTGTGATGGTAGAGCAGATATCTTTACTGATGGAGGTACACCACCATATTCTTATTCATGGTCGAATGGAAGCACAGATATGAATCCTATTGATCTATGTGAAGGTACGAGTAGTGTTACAGTTACGGATTTTAATAATTGTACAGCAATATTGACTAATGTAGATGTTGATAGTATCAATTTATTAGTAGTAGATAATGTAGTGACAGCAGATGCTGCTTGTAATGGTGAAGATACTGGAACAGCTATTGTCACGCCGATTAATGGTAAAGAACCTTATTTATACGAATGGGATGCAGCAGCTAATTTGCAAACAACGGCTACTGCTACGGATTTATTTGCTGGAACATATAGTGTTACGATCACAGATGATAATGGCTGTACCACAGAAACTACAGCTACCGTTGGAGAACCTACACCATTAGTGATGGAATTATTATCAGAAGATGCAGCATGCTATGGAGAAGAGAGTGGTACGATTATCATAGATACCATAAGTGGTGGAACAGGAGATAATTATTTATTTGCTATAGATGATATAAATTTAGACTTCAGCCCTGATACGATTTATAATTTCCTCGTAGGTGGATGGCATACCGTTTATGTGAAAGATGGTATCTGTATTGATTCTGCTGAAATATTCGTGAATCAGCCACCAGAATTACTGATCGATGCCTTTCCTTTAGATACGACTATTTCCTTAGGAGAAAGTGTAGAACTATTAGCTATACCTAATCAGGCGAATTCTACTGTATCGTGGACACCAGGTGGTACATTGAGTTGTGACGATTGCTTCGATCCGATTTCTTCACCTACCTCTGATATTGAATATACAGTATTAGCTACGAATATGGCGACTGGATGCGATACTGCAATTACAGTAATCGTCAGAATAGATAAAGACAGAAATATATTCATTCCTAATGCATTTACACCTAATGGAGATGGATACAACGACTTTCTCAACATTTATTCAGATGGAAGTGTAGCTGTTATTCGCTCATTGAGAGTATTCGATAGATGGGGAGAATTAGTATATCAAAATATTGGTTTCCAACCTAATATGCTTAATGAAGGTTGGGATGGTACTTTCAATGGAAAGAAGATGCAGACAGGCGTATTCGTCTATATGGCAGAAATCGAATTTGTTGATGGCGTAGTGCAGATATTTAAGGGAGATGTGACGTTGGTTAGATAAGATACTTTTTAGAACGAGGGGTTGAAAAGCCCCTCGTTTTGGAATACCGCTGAAAATTTAACAAAGAATACACTTTTATCTTTTGTAAAATATTCTTATCTTTTCATGGCTTAAACAAACTCTTATACCATGAAAAAACTAATACCCTTCCTGTTTTTTGTAATTATTACAACGGCTAGTCAAGCACAATTTATATATGGAGAAACCAAGGATGACTTAGGCAATTTTCTGCCGAATATCTGCGGCTATGTAGAATATGAAAACTGTAATGGCATCGTACAAGATCCATTATGTTCCAATAGTGGAGGCGGTTTTACCTATCAATTGACAGTCTGCGACATCTTTACAGATACGATAGAAGTAGGTCTTTACTTTACTTGTCTAGATCATCCAGAAGTAGTTATTTCTAATTTCTTTACATATATTTGGGGGAATGGAGAATATGTTCCTATGGAGCCTATTTGCATCTCTGCATTCAGCTCTTGTGATGCAGTACTTTCTATCACACCTTTAGTCGATCAAGGAACACATGAAATCACTGCAAACGTATCTGGAGGAATCGATCCATATATTTATGAATGGGAGATAGATGGTGTAGCTACAAGTTTGAATGGAAATATAATAACAGAATCTTTCTCCTCTGGTCCACATGAAATCTGTGTCGTTGCCACTGCTGATAATGATGTAGTTTGTTCAGCTTGCGAAACTTTCGTAGTATTCGCCAATGATGAATGCTTTGTTGATTTTGACGTTATTAATTATGAATCTGGTATTCCTTATATGGAAGCTACTGCATCAGGTACAGCTCCTTTTAGTCATGAATGGCTAGTGGATAATGAATCTGTAGGAACAGGAACTAATTTCAATATGGGCGGTTTTGCAGATGGCATTTATAATGTATGCGTCAATACTATAGACGATAATGGGAATGGATGCCAAAGTTGCGATGAAGTCATCGTAGAATTAGCAGATATAGCAGATTGTGAAGTCTATTTTGACATTCTTGGAGATCAGAATGCGACAGGTTTACTAGCTTACCCCAATGGCGATAACTTCACTTACGAATGGTATAATACACAAACACTCGTAGCAACCACAGATACTAATTATCTGGATTTACTGACAACTTTCCCACTAGGATCAGGAGTATATATGTGCGTGGATGTCATTAATAATAATACAGGAGGTTCTTGTAATTATTGTGATTTTGTACAATTACCTTGTGGAGTAGAAATCATTACTTCCACTTCTCCTGATGGAGAAACTTTAGCAACTGCCAACATACAAAGCGGTGGTATATTTCCATATATAGAATGGTATTTGGATGGCGAATGGATAGATGATAATGGTAATGTCGGTACAGTTAATTTGTCAAATTATGCCATTGGAATACACGACATATGTGTATCTATCAGTGGACAAGATGGCGATCAATGTGATGCGTGTAAAGAAATTGTGGTTGGTGATTTTCCAGAATGTTTGGAATGGAGCATCATGGATATGGATATCGCTTGTGATGAAATTTACGCCCCAGTATGTGGTTGCGATGGCATCACGTATGAAAACTCTTGTATGGCCTTTCATATTTATGGTATTACAGAATGGACAGATGGAATATGTGATTATAGCGAAGGAGGAATAGGAACAGGTGAAAATACCAATGGTGTTTCCTTAGATTGCGATATAACTGCTGATTTTTCTTATCAAGTCATCAGGAATGATAATGGAGATTATGAAGCTACTTTTTTAGCGTCCAGTATGATGGCTGAGAGTTATTCATGGAATATCAATGGAAATAATTACGATACAGTATTAGCTACGCATACTTTTTTTGCAGATGATAGCCTACAATCCCACACGATTTGCCTAGAAGCAATGATTGATATGGCAGACTGTGTTGCTACTTTTTGCGAAACGATTATTCTGGATGAAACAGCACCTGGAATACTTGCTGGAAAAATTGTGCAAGGCGAGAATTTACCTGGAAGTGATGACATCGTTTTAATCACTAGTCCTACAGGAAACACTCTGCCAGATATTTTAGTAGAAATACAGGATTTAGAAGGAAATGCCATTCAATCTATGATGACTGATAGCGATGGAGGATATAGATTCAATACCTTACAGTTTGGCGATTATACTATTTATGTCAATATCCCTGATTTGATTCATATTCCTCATCCTATTCGACTATCACCCATGTCGCAAGCAGATGAAAACATCCATTTTGAAGTGAATGAAAATGGTGTAGATATTCATGAAGTTTCTTTCGCAGAAAAAATAAATATTCATCCTAATCCTACTAATGGAATAGCTATCCTTACATTGGATGTATTAAAAAATACGAATATTTCTTTATCTATTCATAATTTTTTAGGACAGGAAATTAAAGCATATAATTATGCTTTAATAGAAAGAAATCATCAAATTATATTGGATTTAAAAGGAATGAATAATGGTATTTATTTACTCAGTATTCAATCTGGAAATGAAATTTATACTACGAAAATTATTAAGAATGATTAATCATTCTTAATAATTTAAAAATGTTATTTTTACAAAAAGATAAAATATACCAACTATATAAAATACTTTTTCTGGATAGCTTGTATTCTTTATCTATCTATCTATTTGTGCTTATTTTGGATTGTCTATATTACTCAATTGCATTATTCTTTATCTGTTGATTTATAAGATAGTAGAAGTCGGTTTAAGTAAGTTTATTTCAGATAAATAAAAATTGACCAACTTTAAACTAGTGGCAATTAGCTGTTTGGTATCTTTCATTATTGCTGAAATTGCATTTAGGAATCTTACACTTAAATATAGTACCTATTTGGAAAAGGTAGGTTTTATTACTTATATTTCTCAATATAATCCAAGGTCACATATATGGCATAAATCTGATAATGAATACTTACATATTCGAATACCAGATAATGAATCTTATCCTAAAAGTGTGGAATTTAAATATATTCATGCCTATAATTATCTAGGCCTTAGAGGAGTTCTCCCAGAAATAAATGATAGTACATATTTGCTTATTACACTTGGGGATTCTTTTACGGAAGGCTTTGGGGCATCTGTAGATTCTACTTGGGCATATATTATGTCTGAATATATACTTGCTGAAAACAATCATATTAGACTATTAAATGCAGCGATAGGGGGCAGTGATGTCTTTTATGAATATTTTAAATTAAAAAATCACTTGCTTCCCATATATCAACCCGATGAAGTTATCATAGCTGTTAATTCTTCTGATATACAAGACTGATCTGAGAGGAGGAATGGAAAGATTCTCTAATGGTAAAATAAGGAATATCGCCCCTTGGTGGGAGCCATTTTATGGAATATCCTATTTATTCAGAGCATTGGTTCATGATGTTTTTGGAGTAGAGTGGCATCTCTTATCCGAAGCAAATCTTCAAAAGATTTCTCAAGAATCTTTGAGTAAAGTATGCGAATGCCTAAAGAAAGATTATAAAATTTTAGCAGAGGAGTATGGTTTTAAATACAGGATTATATTCCATCCTAATATTTGGGAACTGAATATGAATGATGATATTTTTAAAGATTGTTCAAAAGAATTAAATGAACATGGAATAGAAAATATTAACCTTTTTACGAATTTTAAAGCACTTGAAAATCCACATGATTATTATTGGCGTATTGATACGCACAATAATCCAAAAGGATATGAATTTTGGGCAAAAGAAGTGTATAAGGAATGGGATTTTTAAAAATAAATAAATGGCAGCAAATAGATTAGGAGCAGGCAATTAATAAAGAAGACAAAAGGACAAGTCAGGTGCGTAGGTTATTATTTTCCTGTTTCCTTACTCAAAGGTTATTTATAAATTTAAATTGGTATTAGATGATGAAGGGAAATACGATAGAATTTCAGGAAAGAAGCAAAAGAAAAAACAGGCATTGATGTTTCAGTCTTTAGCAGATGAATTCGAAGCTGATAAAAAGTATACAGAAAAAGAAGTCAACGAAATTCTTAACGAGCATCATAGTTTTAATGATCCTGCTACGCTTAGAAGACTCATGTTCGGAAGTCGTTTGTTAGAGAGGACTTTGGATGGAAGAAGTTATTGGTGAGTAGAGAAGGAGTGAAATGTTAGAGTTGATAAATATTAAATATCTTTGTTCTCAATAAATATTGGAACAAGATGAAATATACCATTCTACTATCCT